>BNXT01000078.1 GCA_025999775.1 Bacteroidia bacterium
AAGTATAAACAATTAAAACAAAAACAAAATGGACAAATTTCAATGCTTACAAGAAACATTGGCACCGCTTATGCCTATAATCATCATTCTGATTATTTGGGAAGTAATTTGGAAATTCATTGCAATGTGGAAAGCAGGACGGAACAATATGTTCCCAAATTTTGCAAAGACATGAATAGAATTGTTTTATTTAGTATAATTATTTGCACAAGTTGTGATACAAAGGAGCCGAAGAACGAACGAACAACTCATTGCCCATGTTTTGAGAGAGATCTACCAACAAGTGAAAATCCGTGGGGAAATCCGCCACCTGATTGGAAAGTAACTGAAAATGGTTTTGTTGGAATAGAGACTATTTCTTTTGAAAATTATCCAAGAGTGGATGGTTCTACCTCAAGTAACATTTTAAGTACAATGGTCGCCTGTAAACTGTTAGGCGTTCGTTATAAATGGACGCCGCCACTTGTTGAAGAATGGTTTTTACAATATAATTTTCATGACGTTCCGGAACCGTATAAATATGAATTTTTCGGTAAACGTGTTATGACTTCTCAAACACATGGCGCATTTATGAATTTGATTGACGGGAATGTGGATATTATCCTTACACACAGGACTATTTCGTCAGATGAAAAAGCCCATGCCGATACAGTCGGAGTTACACTTATTGAAACTGCTATTGCGTTAGATGCTTTTGTGTTTGTTGTTAATAAAGAAAACTCTGTAAAATCGCTAACTGTCAACCAAATTCAAAAAATATATACAAAACAAATAAGCAATTGGTCTCAAGTTGGTGGAAATAATGCCGAAATGAAAGTTTTTACACGTCCCCGCAATTCAGGTAGCGAAGAAGTTTTTAGAACTTTAGTTATGAATGGTTTGGAACCCGCAGATTTTCCTGCAGCTCAAATAGGTTCAATGGCATTTGTATTTAGTGAAGTGATAAATGACAAAAATTCAATTTGTTACAGTTTTAATGCTTACAAGGATTTGCAAGCACGAAAACCATGCGATGTGGTTCCTGTGATAGCCATTAACGATATTTGTCCAAGTGAAAGTACTGTCAAAAACGGAACGTATCCTCTTATATCGCAAGTGCATGTTGCAATTCGTTCCAATTTAGACCGTAATTCGATGGCTTACAAACTATATGAATGGTTACAATCTGAAAATGCAAAATATACAATTACAGAATGTGGGTTTCTTCCGAAATAGAAAAATGAGTAAATAATGCTTGTAAAGTTTTGGCGGTAAAATGTTGATGTTTTTGAAAAAATATTTGGTTAATTGAAAATAAAGTTGTAATTTTGCGTATATTTATGAGTTAGCGGCAATCGAAAGGTGATAGTGCAGTCCATTTGGAAGTTTCAATAGCATGATAGTTAAACGACAATAATTTTAATAATTGAAAAACAAACTTTATGAAAATCAATGCGTTATGTATTATCGGAAGCGCTTTGCTTTTGACTTCTTGTGCTGCAAAAGTAACTTCGTCAATACAGAAAACTTATGCCCCACTTGATTACAAACAAGAAGTTATAGTGTTTGGAATTGAAGAACAAATGCCACCTGAAGCAGAAAAATTAGGTACAATTAAAGTAGGTGATGCGGGGTTTACGACAAACTGCAATTACGCTGTCGTAATTGACAAAGCAAAGACAGAAGCACGAAAAGTGGGCGGCAACGCTTTAAAAATTACAAAACATTCGTTACCTGACGCTATAAGTACGTGTCATAGAATTACAGCAAATGTTTTGAAAGTTGAGAACATTGAAAGTTATGCAGTTAGTGCGGGAACAGGCGAATTTGACAGAGCTTTGATTGGCGCTGATTATGCAATTATCAATGTCTATCGGACAGGCGGACAGGGATCATTGGTAAATTATGATTTACATTTGGGCGATTCGACAATTTGCCGTGTTACAAACAATTTTTGTGAATCAATCAAAATAAACAAAGACGGACTAAATTCGTTGTGGGCAAAAACTGAAACAAAAGAGGAAATTCCAATAAATGTTGAATTTGGGAAAGTGTATTATGTTCGTTGCAGCGTGTCTATGGGTGCATTTGTAGGTCACCCTCAAATAGAAATAGTTGGTAACTCAACAGGCAAAAGCGAATATAACGCAATGCAACAAAAGAAAAACACTAAAAAATAAGGCATTATGAAGAATCTATTTTTATTGATAATCAACCTGTTAGTCATAGTTTGTGGTTTGCAGGCGCAAGATTTAATCGTAACAAGCGAAGGCGATACTATCAACTGTAAAATCACTAAAACAACAAAAGATTATGTGCATTTTACATTTAAGTACAATAATGAAATACGTAACACATTATTGCCTGTAGATAAAATTACTACGCAACAAAAAGACTATTTTTCAGAATCCGAAGTGCCTGCCGACTATACTTACAAAGAGATTTTCCCTCATTTTAGACTTGCTGTTGATGGCGGGTGGCAATACCGGATAGCGAAAATGGCAGACGGAGTGGATAACGATTGGCTAGATCATGCCAAAAAAATGAGATCAGGTTTTCATTACGATATTCAGGCGGCATATTTTTTTACAAAACTTATGGGTATCGAACTAATGTTTTCACAACAACTATTCGAACATAGTGTAGGTGATGTATATTTAACTGATGACTACGGAAATCTTATTGCGTCAGGCAATTTTAACGAGAAAAATGCATTTAATTACATAGCAGCAAATTATTTAATCCGACTTTTTGATTCAAAGAAAAAAAATTGTTGGGTGTTTTCGTATGGATTGGGGTATATTGGCTACAAGAACAGAGTATTTTTAGATAATGTTGAATATGTCAAAATAACCGCCGCTACATTAGGTATAACGGCGTCAGTCGGTTACGACCTAGTCTTTTCAAAAGATTTAGTACTCGGTTTCAAAGTTTCGATGATGGACGGGTCATTCAGAGATTACAAACAGACGTTAAATGGAATAACAACAAACGAAACAATGCCGGACGAAACACCCGAAGGACTTGGGACAATACGGTTGTCGGTTGGATTACGGTTCAACAACTAAAATCGGCTGCACTAACGAGCAGTTTTGCCGCAACGACGGGTGTTATCTGCCAGTGGTACGTACCACATCGGTACTGAAAATTTGAAAATGATATAAGCAAAAACAGAAAAAAGTTTTTTCGGATAGAAACTCGCAAAAAAGTTGTATCTTTGCAGTGTTTTTGAAAGACAATTAGAATGACTTGGAATAATGAAATAAACAAAATAAGTTGATGATAAACAAAGTATTAGAGTATATAGCCAACGAAACTAACGGAAAATGTTATCAATCATTCCGTTATTGTGCTGACGATGAAATTCGTATGCCGACACTTGATTACGAAGACAAGGATAAAGGCAAAGAATTTACGTTGGTTAAAAATTCGTGCGGAGAAACCGATACAAGTTTGAAAACGACTAAAAACGTTGGAGAAACGGCAAATAAAATCATAAACAACGCCCCGCTGTTTCATTTCTTTTTAGACGGCTCGCGGCGCACCTATAAAGTTGATGATATTGAACTCAACGGACACGTTTATCCAATCATTGCAGGACAAATCGGTGTTGCTTGTTGTGAAAGACAATCGGCAGACCAATTCAAATGTGCCAATTTTGAAAGCAAACTTGTTTTGTCGTTACCAAAAGCCACAAATCCCAATGCGGGCGATGCAAAATTATTTTTCAATAATTTGAAAGATAAAGTAAACAAACTGCCAACTTTAACAAAACGAGAAATCACATTTGACAAAATTTTGTCGTACGATTCTAAAAAGCAGGATGATGGCACAAAATTTGAGCATCTGGGTATCGCAACAATTCAAGATGAAATGATAGAATCTGAAAAACGGATTGTTGCCTCGCTTTCCGAAAAGCAGTTGATAAATGCAAATAAATATCTGATAAAAGACGGCTCATTACAGTACAAGCCAATGAAAACCAGTGATTTTAAAGAACTCTCAAAATTCAAAAATCATTACAAAAGCGTTGTTGGAATTTCAAAAATGTTCAATCCTGAATTATGCAGAGACAAAGACGGAAAAAGCAACGCAGATAAAATTGCAGAACTTAAACTTTTCCATCGAACACCCGCATACAAATATCAAACAGAAATTGTTGGGAGCGATGTATTTTTCGCAATTTGGTATGTGCGAATAAGAGAAAAACAACATTCAGCAAGTCCATTTGCAGGAATTTTGAAAATTGAAAAGATTTTGATTACCGAAGATGAAATGGAAAATGGACTTGACAGTCAGGAAGTTGATTTTATAACGGCCAATATTATCAACGAGCGAAATCCTGTTTGCTACGGAAAAGATGAACGTTGGGCAAATCATTTATACCCTGTTTATTTGACGGAAACATTTATAAAAAGTAAATATTTAAGTGATATTAATTTTCTAAACATATTTTAAATGAAAAGAATAGGGAAAATCATAGCCACCGAAAAAGTTCCTACAACCGTAGATGAATTTTTCTTTTGGACAGATAAGAAATTGATTATCAAACCGTTTGATGTGATAAAAGTTTCGCACTTAAATGATTCTGTAACGTTTGGCGTTGTGGAAGAAATTTCGCATTTAACTGATGGTGCAAGTTTTTTGGCAGGTTACATTTCAAGTGATTTTGGAGAGGTTGATTCAAAATCTTACACTAATCGTATTGGAATGAACTATATTAAGGCGCGAGTAGTGGGAAACACTAAAAATATTTACACGCCTGTTTTGGACGGTGCGGTTGTAACGCTTGCAGATGCAAACGACGTAACAAAGGCGTTAGGTCTTGAGAAGATAAAAAATCCTCTGCCGTGTGGAATAATAGAAATGTACGAAGGCGAAGACAAAATCAAAATTCCTGTTAATTTTAATTCTCATTTTTTGATTGGACCAGAAGGAGCGCACCTTAATATTTCAGGTATTTCGGGACTTGCTTCAAAAACTTCGTATGCAATGTTTTTACTCAAAAGTATTCAACAACGATATGTAAAAGACGTTGAAAATGAAAGCGTTGCCTTTGTTTTTTTGAATGTTAAAGGACGTGATTTGCTGGCAATAGACCAAGCAAACGAAGAATTACCCGAAAATGACAAAAAAATGTATGATGAATTAGGAATAGAAACCAAACCATTTGAAAATGTAAAGTATTTTTACCCTTATTCAAAAGACATAAAATCAACAACTTACGCGGATATTGCCGATGTAAAAAGTCAGCAGGAACTAAAAAAAGGTTTTCAATACAAATATCTGTTTGAACAGGACAAGGAAAGTTTGGATTTGCTTTTTGCCAATATTGACGACCCTACGCAAACAATGGAATCAATTGTAAGTTTTATTACTTCGGGCGAGGGAACTTTTGGAAATATCAATAATTGGGGAGAGTTAAACGATGAAATCAAAAAATACCAAGAAAAAGGCGACACTGGAAAAGACAAAACAATTTCAGTTTTAAGCTGGCGAAAATTTTACCGTTTGTTTAGAAAATCATTAGAACGTAATTTATTCTTCTCAAACGCTTTGAGCAAAGACGGAAAAGAAGTCCGCTTGCAAGAATCTATCAAACAAATAAAAAAAAATGATGTTTTCGTGATTGATATTGCAAAATTAGACGAAGAAGCACAAGGCTTTGTCTTTGGCGATGTTATGCGAGCAATTTACGATTTGAAACTCGGACAAATTGACCGTGAAGATGCAGAAATTCCGTCAAAAATTATCATTTTCATTGACGAATTAAATAAATACGGCAGTAAAGACGTTCCTAAAAATTCGCCGATTTTACACCAACTTCTTGATATTACAGAGCGTGGGCGTTCGCTTGGAATAATACTTTTTGCCGCTGAGCAATTCAAAAGCGATATACACGAGCGAGTAAAAGGAAATTGTGCAACTCACGCATTCGGTAGAACTAACGTTATTGAAGTGTCAAAATCGGATTTTTCGTATATGCCAACTGTATATAAATCAATGCTTACACGATTAGAACAGGGCGAATATATTTTGCAAAATCCCATTTTCCGTTCACCGTTGAATATCAAATTTCCACGTCCACTTTATAAACAGTTTAAGAATGGATAAAACAGAAAGAACAATAATTGGCAAAGATGTAATTGAGTCATTAACAACGTCAATGTACGATGACCCACGATTCGTATATCGTGAGTACATTCAAAATTCTGCCGATGCAATCGACAAAGCCCGTCAACAAAAACTTGTTGAAAATGGGAATATCTATATTTCAATAGATGTTGCAAAACGAAAAATTGAAATTGAAGATGATGCAATAGGAATTGAAAACAGTAAAGTTGTTGAAATCTTAAAAAATATTGCACAATCAACCAAACAAAAAGGAGTTGATAAGGGCTTTCGCGGAATTGGTAGATTGGGCGGTTTGGGTTATTGCGACAAACTTATTTTTGAAACTTCTGCAAACGGCGAAACAGAGAAATCAATAATGATTTGGGACGCTAAAAAACTCAAAGAAATTATTGCTGACCGAACTCAAAAACAGGAAGCGTCAGCCGTAATTGACGAAGTTACTACTTTCAAAACAGAAACAGAAAATGCAGACAAACATTATTTCAAGGTGGTTTTGGAGGGCGTTACAAACGACAGTTTATTAGATGTTAAAGATATTCGGCAGTATCTTTCTATGGTTGCCCCTGTGCCATTCAAAAAATCTCTTTTTTCGGGAAGAATTTACGATGAAATGGAAAAAGAAAATATAAAGATTGACGAATATAATACCTATGTCAATGAAGAACAACTTTTTAAAGGATACAGCTGGTATATTTACGAGGGCGACCAAAATAACAAAAGAAAAATTGGGGAAGTAATTGAT
>BNXT01000079.1 GCA_025999775.1 Bacteroidia bacterium
CTTTACACCTATACTAATTTGAAGACACTCCCAACGGCAAAGGTCTTCACACATCTGATTGTTCGTGAAGACGCTCAATTGCTTTACGGATTCAGCGATGACTTGGAACGTAAACTGTTTTTGCATCTCATCAGCGTATCGGGTGTAGGCGCTAACACGGCGCGTATGATGCAATCGTCGATGTCCCCGACCGAACTTACGCAAGCCATATTGTCGGGCAATGTCCCCAAAATACAAGCAGTAAAGGGTATTGGCGCTAAGACGGCACAGCGTGTCATACTTGAACTGCGGGATAAACTATCCAAAGAGGATTGGGATACTACGGGTGTATCGACCTCTGCGTTGTTGCCCACTACCGCCTCTTCGGAGGCGTTGTCAGCGCTTGTCATGCTTGGGTTTAATCGTTCCGCTGCCGAAAAGGCGTTGCAGAAAATTGCGCAAGTAAATTCCAATCTTAATGCCGAAAGTCTCATCAAAGAGGCTTTACGTATGCTATAAGCGACTGTTGATGCAGTGTTTGCGACATAGTTTTTTGTGTGTGCTCGTTGTATGGATAGCGGGAGTAGGGGCGATGTCGCAAGATACCAATACGTTGCGCTACGCTATTCCACAAGAGCAGCCCAATGGCTTGACCCCGAAAGCAAAAGGACTGCAAGGCGCTGACCCCAGTGTGGTACGCACTGCCGTTCAATACGATCCGGCTACTAATCAGTACTATATCAATCGCAGTGTAGGCGGACTGATGACAGGAGGGCAGATACTCAATTTTGATGAATACTCGAAATACAATCTACATCAATCGACATCGGATTATTGGAGAACGCGTAGCGCAGGTCAAAGCGGTAACGGTAGTAAAGACCTGCTGAGCACGTTGTTTCCGTCATTTAAAATTAGTCAGGAGGATATTATGGAGAAACTCTTGGCAGGGACGATGGAGAGCTTGAAGATAAATCTGTCTGCTGAAATTTTGCTCGGATTTACGTACGACCGACGCGATGACCCCAGTCTTGATATTAGCCGACAACGTATGCCGGGATTTCTTTTTGATGCTAAGTTTGATGTGAGTATGGATGTCAAGATTGCCGATAAATTTAATGTCAAACTTAACAATAGCACGGAAGCCTTGTTCGCTTTTGATAATCAGTTTAAACTCGCTTATGAAGGTAAGGAAGACGAGATTATCAAGTTCTTGCAGGTCGGTAATATCGATTTTGGATTGAAAACGACACTGATACAGGGCAGTCAAAATTTGTTTGGTTTTAAAACTAAACTTCAGTTTGGCAATACCTTTGTAACGGGCGTATTTTCCGAACAACGCAGCGAATCTAAAACGATGCTTGTAGAGGGCGGAGCGCAAAGCACGCCAATTAATTTCAAAGCAGATAACTACGAAGATAATCGACATTTTTTCATTGCCCACTATTTTCGTGAAAATTACAATAAAGCGTTACAGAAATTGCCCATTATTAACACCAATATCAATATACTCAAGATTGAGGTGTGGGTTACAACGATTGGCGCTCCGGTTACAAACAATCGTAATATCGTAGCGTTTACTGACCTTGCAGAGCATACACCCAATAATCCGTTGCTATCCGTTTATGAACACTATCCGTCCAATAATACCAATAATCTTCTCAGTGCGATTGATCTTTCAGTCGTTCGAGATATCAATAGAGTTGGTAACTATCTGACAGGGCAGGGCTTCGTAATAGGTACTGATTTTGAAAAAATTGAAAGCGCCCGTCGTTTGCAAAGCGCTGAATACACCTTCAATCATCGTTTGGGCTTCATTTCATTGAATAGTCGTCTGAATGCAGACCAAGTGCTGGCAGTGGCTTTTCAGTACCAAATTATCGGCGATTCCACGATTTATCAGGTAGGTGAATTTTCGGATCAAGGTATCAACGAGCCGAATGCGCTCATGGTAAAATTGTTAAAAAGTACAACGCTCAATACTAAAAGCAGTTTGTGGAGTTTGATGATGAAGAATGTGTATAGTCTGAATGCGTATCAGGTGAGCAAAGAGGATTTTCGTCTGAATATTGTGTATGCGGGTGATGATCAAGGCGTAATGACCGGCTATTTCAAGGAAGGTCCCAAAAATGGCATACCGTTGCTTAGCTTATTTGGTATGGATAATTTGGATATGCAAGAGAATCGAGTGTCGGATGGGATGTTTGATTTTATGGATAATGCGGCAACGCAAGGAGGTCTGATACAGGCTTCCACAGGTCGATTGTTTCTGCCCTATACGGAACCGTTTGGACGAGATTTGATAACGATTTTTGATGGCGACAGCGTGGCAGCAGAACCCTATATGTTCAAGGAATTGTACGAAAATACAAAGGTAGAAGCCCAAAATTATCCGCGTAAGAATAAATACTATTTTGATGGCAGTTTTAGATCGTCGTCCAGTAATGAAATATCGTTAGGTTCGATGAATGTTCCGCAGGGTTCGGTGAAAGTGATGGCAGGTAATCTTCCTTTAGTGGAGAATGTGGACTATACGGTGGATTACATGCTTGGACGCGTGCGTATTATTAACGACGGTATTCTCAACTCCGGTACGCCCATCAGCGTGTCATGCGAGAATAACGCCATGTTCAACATTATGACGAAACGTATGATAGGATTGCGGGTTGATCATATTTTCAGTGATCGCCTGACCGTCGGAGGCACCTTTATGTCGTTGCGCCAAACGCCGTTGACGCAAAAAGTGAACATCGGCGAAGAACCTATTTCTAATTCAATTTATGGGTTTGATGTCGCCTACAACGACGAGTCTCGGTGGCTCACTAAAGCGGTAGATAAAATACTTCCGTTTACGAATAGTAAAACCTTGTCCAATATCAGTTTTTATGGCGAATTTGCACATTTCATACCCGGCTACGCAAAAGCTATCGGTAACGATATTGAGTCAAGTGTGGTGTATATTGATGATTTTGAAGGCAGTAAGTCTTCGTTTAGTTTGAAAGACATTCATACATGGAATTTAGCGTCGATACCGCAGTGGCAACGCGACTTATTTCCGGAGAGTTATGTCTCGCCAACTTCCAATATGGCTATCGTTTCAGGGTATAACCGCTCTAAAGTGGCGTGGTACACTATTGATGGCTCGTTTTTTTATGATACGCCGCCATCCAGTATCAATAAAGCAGACCGTTCCGACCCCTACGCAAGGGATGTATTGGTACAGGAGATATTTCCTAATCGAGAAACAGATTACACGCTACGTTCGCGGCAGAGTATATTCAATTTAGCATATTATCCAAGCGAACGTGGACCGTATAACTATGATGCCACCGGTAGTGCAGGCTATTCTTATGGGTTGGATGCAACAGGTTTATTGAAACGTCCGGATACTCGTTGGGCAGGGATTATGCGCAAAATAGAAAATACGGACTTTGAAACCAATAATATCGAATATATTGAGTTTTGGGTTATGGATCCTTTCATTGGACGGGACGGCAAGGGTGGTAATCCGAGACATAACGGCGGTACGCTGTATTTCAATCTTGGCGATATTTCGGAAGACATATTGAAAGATGGACGTAAAAGTTTTGAAAGTGGTATGCCGATTACCGCCGATCTCACGGATGTGGAACAAACACCATGGGGCTACGTACCGAAAAATCAATCCTTAGTCAATGCCTTCAACAATGATCCGGAAACCAGACAGTATCAGGATGTTGGCTACGACGGCTTAACGGATGAAAATGAACGTTCATTTTTTGAACATTACTTGGATGAATTATTGGGCTTGTATGGCGCTAATTCAATGGCATGGCAAAATGCTTACGAGGATCCTTCCGCTGATAACTACCACCATTTTAGAGGTAGCGATTACGACCAAATGATCTCTGACCATAAAATCTTAGATCGCTACAAAAAATATAATAACCCACATGGTAACTCGCCTTCACCCTCCCAAAATCCGGAATCTTACGCCACACAGCAAACACAAATCCCAAATGTCGAAGATATTAATAACGACAATACTTTGAATGAAAGTGAGAATTATTTTCAGTATCAAATCAAACTCAATCCCGACCAAATGAACGTTGGAGAAAACTATATTACCGATGTTCAAGTTTCCAATGTTAAATTGGCAAATGGTACGGAAACACAGGTGAAATGGTATCAATTTAAGGTGCCTGTTAAAAATCCTGATCAGGTAGTCGGACAAATTAAGGGATTTCAATCTATACGGTTTATTCGTATGTTTTTGAAGGATTTTCGGGAAGATATAGTGTTGCGTTTTGCGACCTTAGAATTAGTCAAAAGCGAGTGGCGAAAATACGATGGCGAAATATACGAGGATAACGCGTACATCAATACCTCGCATAACCAAAACACGGAATTTAATGTAGCGGTGGTCAATATTGAGGAAAATGCGACACGAGCGCCCATACCATACGTTTTACCGCCTAACATGGAGCGTCAGGTTAATTATGGTACAGTGAATATGACCCGACTAAACGAGCAATCACTGAGTTTGAAAGTGTTACATCTTGCCGATGGCGACGCCCGCGCTCTATATAAAACCGCCGACTTGGATCTTCGTAAGTTTAAACATCTCAAAATGATGGTTCATGCCGAAAAGGTTCATGAGAATGAAGAGTTGAACACCGGCGATTTGGTCATGTTTATACGTTTAGGATCGGATTTTGACGAGAATTACTATGAATACGAATTGCCATTGACGTTTACGCCTTGGTATCGCGGTATGCGGAGCGATGTTTGGCCACTCACCAATAATGTGGATATTGACCTTGAGAAGTTTGTAGAACTTAAAACCGAACGCAATACAACGCTCCGTTCTACGCCATCAAACCTGACTTATGGCGATGCTTTTGTTCGTTACGTGGATGGTAAAAAATATACGGTCAAAGGTAATCCGAGTTTGAGTTCCATGAAAACGATTATGATAGGCATACGTAACCCTAAAAAACGTTATCTATACGATTCAGACAACGGTCGTGAGTTATCTGCCGAGATATGGCTCAACGAACTACGTGTGACGGATTTTATTACGAATAGCGGGTTTGCAGCAACCGCACGCACGCAAGCCGCTTTGGGAGATCTGGGTAATGTGAATGTCTCAGGAAGTTACACGTCGGCTAATTTCTCGTCTTTGGAAACACGACTTACCGAATTGCAGCAAAATAATATCACCTCGTACGATATTTCAACGAACCTCGAATTAGGACATTTTGTCCCGCCCAAAGCCGGCGTTAAAATACCATTTCATTACGACTATTCACGCAATATCAACGAGCCGGAATACAATCCGTTAGACCCTGATGTAAAGACTGCTAATGATTTGCGTACGTACGCAAGCGATAAGGAACGTGCCGTCGTGGAACAAAAAATACGCGATGTCGTATTACGGCAAAATGTTAATTTTATGAATGTCCGCAAGGACTACGGCAAAGATGCGAAAAAACATTTTTACAATATTGAGAATTTTAACGCCTCCTATTCTTATTCGGCTGTTGAAGCTCACAATGCCGATATTGATTACGATAATCGTTATCATCACAAAGGAATCCTTGGCTACGGCTATACGTTTACACCGAAAAACATTCAACCGCTGAAAAAATCGGCGCTATCCAAAGTAAAAAGTTTAGCATTGCTCACGGATTTTAATTTTACGCCAATGCCAAAGTACGTTGCGGTAACTACCGAAATTAACCGTCAATTTAATGAAATGAAACTGCAAAATAAGAGTTTGGCAGACCTGATTATTAACCCAACCTATTACAAAACCTTTGATTGGCTGCGTAATTACGATCTCAAATGGGATTTAAGCAAGTCCTTGGCGTTTGAATACCATGCTGTTGTCAATTCATATCTTGAAGAACCTACAGGAAAAATTGACACTAAATCAGAAAAAGATTCGATTTGGCGCAGCTTTAAAAATCTTGGACGAATGCGTAATTATGACCAACGCAGCGGCTTGACATGGACGGTACCTATCAATAAAATACCCGTGCTGAACTGGGTTAGCGCATCGGCTTTGTACAATTCGCAATACCGTTGGGAAGGCGCCACCAATGCTACGCAAGATTTAGGTAATAACATCGAAAATTCAAATACAGTTACGGTGCGTTCAAAATTAGATTTTGTCAAACTATACAACAAGGTACCCCTTCTGAAAACGATTAACACACCACCCAAGCCTGCGGCGGCTTCGCGTGCACGTCAACCGAATCGCCCCGGCGCATCGACAGAGGAAGCCTCCAAGACGGACTCCGTTGCTATGTGGACCAAGGTTTATAAAGGCGCTTTGCGCTTCCTGATGGGCATCCGTTCAATAGATTTGGAGTATAATGGTACACAAGGAACGTACATACCCGGATTTATGGGCGAACCGAAATTGTTGGGTACCAATTTTCAAACAGGCGCACCCGGATTACCATTCGCTTTTGGGGCACAAAACGACATACGTACAAGGGTTGCAAACCTCGGTCTCATGAGTAAAGATTCTTTGCAGAATAAAGAATATCAGGAAAAGATGAACGAGGCTATCAAAGCTATGCTCGTGTTTGAACCGTTTCCGGATTTTAAGATACAATTTGATGCTTCGCGCACCGCCTCGACTACTAACAGCGAGTTTTACAAATATGACGCTAACACACAGGCGTTCAAAGGATTTACACCTCAGTTTGGGGGCAATTATGCCATTAGTATGTGGGCATTTAAAACGGCGTTTAAAAAAGAT
>BNXT01000080.1 GCA_025999775.1 Bacteroidia bacterium
ACTGTTGAGGAGCGGTACTGCGATAGGCGCTTTGGTTCGTGAAGCTGAATATGCCCAATCGATACCAGATTTTATAAATAAATTGAGTATTGCGCTCAAAGAAACGAATGAAACAGATTATTGGCTCATCTTATTGAAAGAAGGCGAATACATAGAAATTGATGTTTATTCATCAATTGTAGATGATTGTCAAGAATTATTACGATTATTAATAAGTAGCATAAAAACATCAAAGAAAAAACTAACAAAAAACAAAGAGCAATGAACAATATGGAAATTATTGTTCATTATTCATTATTAATTATTCATTATTTATGAGACGTGTAGTTATTACAGGAATGGGAATTTATTCCTGCATAGGTAAGAACTTGGAAGAAGTGAAAAATTCGTTGTACGAAGGGAAATCCGGCATTGGAATTGACCCTGCTCGCACTGGATATGGCTATCGCTCACCCTTGACCGGCATTGTGGAACGTCCGACATTGAAAGGCGTGCTCGACCGGCGTTTGCGTATCGGACTTGCCGAAGAGGGCGAATATGCTTATATGGCAACTGTTGAAGCTATGCGCAATGCAGGAATTGATGAAAAATATTTAGAAGATAACGAGATTGGGATTTTCTATGGCAATGATTCTTCGGCAAAAGCGGTGATTGAAGCACATCAAATTGCCGTTGAGAAAAAGGATACCACGTTGATGGGATCGGGAGCTATTTTTCAGTCGATGAACTCAACCGTAACCATGAATCTCTCGACTATATTCAAATTGCGCGGGGTGAATATGACCATCAGCGCGGCTTGCGCCAGTGGCTCCCATGCGATTGGTCTGGGCTATATATTTATCAAACAAGGTTTGCAAGACGTGGTTTTGTGCGGAGGAGCGCAAGAAACAAACTATCTTTCGATGGGCAGTTTCGACGGATTGAGCGCCTTTTCCATTCGCACTGACGATCCGACCAAAGCCAGCCGACCTTTCGACAAGAATAGGGATGGCTTGGTACCTTCAGGCGGTGCGGCAAGCTTGATTTTAGAGGACTACGAACACGCCAAAGCGCGGGGCGCTAATATTATTGCCGAAGTGGTCGGCTACGGATTCTCTTCCAACGGCAAACAAATTTCGCAACCCAGCGATATAGGTTGTCTGATTGCGATGCAACGAGCTTTGGACGATGCAGGCGTTGCCGCTGCCGACATTGATTATGTCAATGCACACGCCACTTCCACTCCGCAAGGTGATGCCACAGAGGCTGTAGCGCTTGATACCCTGTTTGGAACATTCCGCCCGCTCATCAGTTCAACGAAATCCATGACTGGACATGAGTGTTGGATGGCAGGCGCAAGTGAAATCATTTATTCCGTTTTGATGATGCAACATTCATTTGTGGCGCCAAACATCAATTTTGAAGAGCCGGATGACTATTCTCGCAACCTCAATTTGGCAACGAAAACTACAAACAAAAATATAGAATTGTTTTTGTCAAACTCCTTTGGGTTTGGCGGAACGAACAGTGCATTGGTGATTAAAAAAATGAACAATGAATAATGAACAATTAATTAAAATATGAAAAGAGCAGAAATAGAAGACATTGTAAAAAACTTTTTAATTGAAGAAATCGAGGTTGAGGAGTCGGTAATTAAGCCTGAAGCGTTGTTGAAAAATGATTTAGGCATTGATAGTCTTGATTTTGTTGATATTGTTGTTCTCGTTGAACGTCATTTTGGATTCAAAATCAAGGCGGATGAAATGGCAGAGGTGCAGAACTTGAGTCAATTTTGCGATTATATAGAATCGAAAGTGAACAATGGATAATGGAAAAGCGAAAGTGGACAGGAAAGACCGGCGGAAGCTTTTTAGGACAATGGGGACTCATTGCCCTGCTTAAGTTTTTTGACATTCGAGTGGGTTATGCCCTGATGTCGATAGTCATTCCTTTTTACATGATTTTTTCCGGTAAACACGCACGTGCTATTTATCATTATTTTCGTCGGCAATTCCATTATTCCCGATACTCATCGCTGATTTGGACGTATAAGAATCATTTCGCTTTTGGGCAAGTCATTTTAGACCGGTTCGCAGTTTATGCCGGAAAAAGAGATATTTTCGACGTGGAAATAGTGGGTTATGAACATTTTCTGAAATTAGCAGACGGAGAAAAAGGATGCATTATCGCCGGTTCGCATATTGGCAATTTTGAGATTGGCGGTTATTTTCTTCGTTCGGAAAAGAAAACATTCAAAGTGTTGGTTTATGCCGGAGAAACGCAAACCGTACAAAATAATCGCGCTAAAGTTTTGGGTAGAAACAATATACATATCATTCCCATATTGCCGGATATGTCTCATTTATTTGCCGTCAATGTCGCTTTGCAAAATGGAGAAATCGTGAGTATGCCTTGCGACCGTCATTTAGGCTCTGCAAAAAGTGTGGAATGTGAGTTTCTGAACGGCAAAGCCGATTTCCCGATAGGCGCCTTTGCATTGGCTACTACTTTGGATGTCGAAATAGTATCAATTTTTGTGATGAAAACAGCTACTAAAAAATACAAGCTGTATGTAAGACCTTTAACAATAGACACTAAAGAAAACGATACAAAGAGCGAAAAAATAGAACGTTATGTTCGCGCGTATGTGAAAGAGGTAGAATCCATCGTAAGGGAATATCCCGAACAATGGTTCAATTATTATGAATTTTGGAAAGATTGTTAATTAGCATTATTAATTGAATAAACATGAAACTGTTTCCCGCTTTAGAAAAAAGGTATTCCGCAGAGACTATGAAAGCCTTGGATGCTCAACGTTTGGCGCATGAAATAGCGTTTGGTCCTATTGTGTTTCAGGTGTCGCGACTGATGATAAAATTCGGTATCTTACAAATGTTGTTAGATGCCCCTAACGGATTGACTTTAGAGGAAGTAACAGAAAAAACTAAACTTTCTCGCTATGCTGCTCAATGTTTATTGGAATCGTCGTTAACCATGGGAACGGTGCATTGCAAAGATAATCGTTTTAAGGCATCCAAAGCAGCTTGGTTTTTACTCAACGACCGAGCAGTGAAAGTCAATATGGATTTCAATCACGATGTCAACTATTTAGGTTGGTTTAACTTGGAAGAAGCCCTTCTAAATGGAAAACCCGAAGGATTGAAAGTGTTTGGCAACTGGCATACGATTTATGAAGGTTTATCCGATTTGCCCGAACAAGTGCAAAAATCATGGTTTGGTTTTGACCATTTCTATTCCGATAGTTCATTTGATGAAGCCTTGAAAATCGTTTTCGACCATCACCCGCCGGATACGCTGCTTGATGTTGGCGGAAACACTGGACGTTGGGCTTTGCGCTGTGTCAATTACAATGCGGAGGTGAAAGTTACTATCATGGATTTGCCACAACAATTGGAACTGATGCGCAAGCAAACAGCCGGAGAACAAGGCGCTGACCGCATTTTCGGACATGGCGTGGATGTGTTAGACAAAGCAACGTCATTCCTGACCGGATTCGATGTGATATGGATGAGCCAGTTCCTCGATTGTTTCTCCGAAGAAGAAGTAACTGATATTCTCACTCGGGCGGCTGCGTCCATGAACGCGGATACCCGACTCTGCATCATGGAGACATTATGGGACAGACAGCGATTTGAAACCGCCGCCTATTGCCTCACGCAAATTAGCTTGTATTTCACCGCATTAGCCAACGGCAACAGCAAAATGTATCATTCCGACGACATGATTCGTTGCATCAATGCAGCCGGATTGAAAGTGGAAGAAATTCATGACAGCTTGGGACAAGGACATTCGATTTTGGTGTGTAAGAAGCAATAAGCAATGAATAATTAACAATGAATAATGAAAAATGATTTTTTTTTGCTATCTTTGCACAATAAAAAAGTTGCATTTGTAACTTGAATGTGCGAGAATAATGAACAATTTTGAGGCGATTGACATATTGGAGATTTTGCCGCAACGGTTGCCGTTTGTGATGGTGGATAAATTGTTGCACTTCGATTTCGAGGCGACTCGCACGTCTTATGCTGTTAAAGCGGATAATATTTTTTGTAATGACGAACGGTTTACAGAATCGGGATTGATAGAAAATATTGCCCAGACGTGTGCCGCTCGCATTGGCTACATCAACAAATATATCATGAAAAACACCATCAAGTTGGGATATATCGGCGCTATCCGCAATTTGGAAATCGTTCGTTTGCCAAAAATTGGCGAATTGTTAGTCACTCAAATTACTACGATAGAGGAAGTTTTTAAGATGACTTTGATCAATGCTACTATTAAGGTTGGCGAAGAAGTGATAGTGGCTTGTGAAATGAAAATATCAAGTACAGACATTGAACAATGAACAATAAAAAAACCCGGAAAGTCCCGCAGGGACAACACTTTATTAACCGTGGGTTTCAACCTACGGTATTGAAAGCCTCCACAGAAATCAAAATCCGTTTCAACGAAGTGGATTCGATGGGTATCGTGTGGCATGGGTCGTATGCCCTTTATTTTGAGGATGCGCGTGAAGCGTTTGGAAAAAAATACGGTCTGGCGTATCTGGATATTTTCGACAACGAGTATTATGCACCTTTGGTGGATTTGAAGTTTAGCTATAAACGTCCGTTGATTTATGGACAGACAGCGCGTGTGGAAGTTTCCTATCGCTATACTGAAGCGGCAAAGATTGTTTTTGATTACGAAATTTTTGATACTGCCGATAATTCACTGGTGGCTACAGGCTCATCGACACAGGTGTTTTTAGATAAAAATTCACAGTTAGTGTGGACTAATCCGCCCTTTTATGAAGCGTGGAAACAAAAAATGGGACTGCTATGATAGTTAGGATAGGCGATAATATTATCTCCGCACTGGGATTTACGACAGATGAGAACTACTCAGCTGTCAAATCCGGACGTTCCGGCTTGCGTCTTTACGATTCTTGTATGGATGTGCCGGAGCCATTTATCGCCTCTCTTATCGACAAAGAACGGCTGAACGATGACGTCTCTCGTCATTGCGTTGCGGGCGCCGACCCGCAATCTCCTAATTATACAGACCTCGAAAAAGCATCTATTTTATCAGTTCTATCCGCAAACAAAGAGGCGCAAATTGACCTTGCTAATCCGCGTGTTTTGTTCATATTTTCATCCACAAAGGGAAATATAGAACAATTAACAATGAGGGAAGACAAAAATTATTCATTGTTCATTGTTAATTATTCATTGTACTTATGGTATTCTGCACAATTGATTGCCGGCTATTTTAAAAATCCCAACACGCCGATAGTTGTTTCCAATGCTTGCATTTCAGGAGCTTGTGCACAAATCGCCGCTATGCGCGAATTGGAATCCGGAGTGTATGACTATGCCGTAGTCATTGGTGCAGATATGTTGTCCAAATTTATTATCTCCGGGTTTCAATCATTCAAAGCCTTATCGCCCGAACCATGCCGTCCGTTCGATGCACACCGCAACGGATTGAATTTGGGAGAAGCCGCTGCGACCATCATTTATGCAAATACGGCATCGTGTAACGAGGGATTGCGGGACAAGCCCGCAATGACGAGAACCGTTGCGTTATTGCAAGGCGCTATCCGCAATGATGCTAATCATATTTCGGGTCCATCGCGGACGGGCGAAGGCAGTTTTCGTGCGTTGCGCTCTATATTACAGGATGTTACGCCGGACGAAATTGCATTTATCAATGCCCACGGCACCGCAACGCCTTACAACGACACTATGGAGGCTATTGCCATTGCGCGTGCCGGAGTGGACGCCGTTCCGGTGAACAGTCTGAAAGGCTACTTCGGTCACACCTTAGGCGCCGCCGGCGTTTTGGAAAGCATCATTTCCATACACGCTTTGTTGGACGATACTATCCTGCCGACACGCGGATTTGAAAACAAAGCGGAGGATTGCTCTCTAAATATTGTCAATCAAATAATGCCAACAAAAAAATCGCATTGCCTGAAAATGCTTTCCGGTTTCGGAGGTTGCAATGCAGCGCTATTATTAAAAAAAACGGAATGAATTTAGTTATAAAAACATATCGTCATCTAATCAATCCATCGCCAATGATTGGCGGCAAGGAATATCTTACCTCTATTTATAGGTCGTTGGGAATAGATTATCCGAAATTTTTCAAAATGGATAATCTGTCTAAGTTAGGATTTTTGGCATCCGAATTGATTTTCAAAGACGCCCCCTTGCGTTTCGTGCCGCGAGAGGATTTGGCTATTATCTGTTTCAACCGGAGTGCATCGTTAGAAGCCGACACCGCCTATCAAGCAACAATCCAAGATAACGAGAACTATTTCCCAAGTCCGGCTGCTTTTGTTTATACGCTTCCGAATATCGTAACTGGAGAAATTGCCATCCGTAATAAATTCTATGGCGAAACCTCGTTTTATATTAGCGAACAATTTGATGAAGAACAACTATGCAGAACGGTAAACAATGCTTTTCAAGACCAAATGACCCGCTCTGTTTTAGCGGCTTGGATAGAATCTTTTGACGGAACGCAGGAAGTGTTTATGATGCTGGTGGAGCCGGAAGAAGCGCCCTGCGGACTAGCATTTACAAAGGAGAACTTAAAAACTTCCTCTATCGTAGTAATTTGAGTGACTAACAATTCGCCAATTTTTGGCAAACGAACGATTTCCAAATTGCGGATAGCGCCGATATATCCCAACTTGATGGTGTT
>BNXT01000081.1 GCA_025999775.1 Bacteroidia bacterium
GTTTAAAACACCGGACGGGCGCTGAAACAAAATAGAACCCAAACAATAAACATCAAACACTAAATAGAATGTATGAATTGTCCAAAATGCGATAAACCCAATAGAGATAAAGCCATTTACTGTAAATGGTGCGGGGAAAGTGTGATTACCCAATCCAATGCGCCATTGCAGGAATTGGTAGGTATGGAACAAGAGAAAAACCAACTGCAAGACCTCGTAAAGACCTGCGAACAACTGTCGCTCCGTGCAAAACAAACCGGCATAAAAATCCGATTAGGCATGGATATGGTTATCACCGGCAACACCGGTACCGGAAAGTCCAAACTCGTCGAAGTAATGCAAAAACTGCTCTACTCCACCGGTATCATAAAAAACCCTTCGGCAATGATTATTGATGCGGTTGATTATGATAACTTTGCCAAAGATGATACCACGTGGGACGACAACATTAAAAAATGCAAGAGCGGTATTTTAGTCATCGAAAATGCGCAAAAACTGCTGCCACAAAAGGCAGCGGACGATGTCAATCAGCTCGACAAACTCTTCAAATGTATGAATGACGATTGGAACAACGATCCTATTGTTATTTTGTCGGGACTGTCAGGATTGAAAGCTTTTATGAATGCCAATCCTGATGTTGCAGCGCGTTTTGAGTACCAATTTGACTTGAAAGATTTTTCGGTGGATGAGTTGACTGAAATATGTGCTCAAAAGCTTCAAAAAGACTATGGTTTAGCCTTAGACGATGACGCACGAAACAAACTCACACGCATTTTCACCAACGATTTCCGTAACAAGAAAGCCAATTTCGACAACGCTCATTTAGCGATTAAACGGGCGGGCGACATCTTTGCCAACGTTATCAAACGCGACCATTCCGCTACGATGGTCATGCCGGACGACATCAAAGGTACGGAGTTTAAACAGAAGACCTACGATGAGATCATGGCGGAATTAGACAAGTTTGTAGGTATTGACGAAATAAAGGAGACCGTACAAAAGATCATCAACAAGATGGAATTTGATCGTGAACGCAAAGGCAGCGACGCTAAACGCGAAATCAAAGACCACTTCCTGTTTTTGGGCAATCCGGGCACAGGAAAAACGACCATTGCACGTATCTTTGCCGATATTCTCAACTCACTTGAAGTCTTGCCTACAGGGCAGTTAGTAGAAGTGGCACGCAAAGATTTGGTTGCCGGATACGTCGGACAAACGGCAATAGCGGTGGAAGATGCCGTAGAACGTGCTATGGGGGGCATTCTCTTTATTGATGAGGCTTACGCCCTGAAACAAAACGACAACGACACCTTCGGACAAGAAGCTATTGATACGCTGCTGAAACTGGTCGAAGACCATCGTGGGCAATTTGTGGCTATCGCAGCCGGTTATACCAAAGAAATGCAGGATTTTCTTAACTCTAATTCAGGTATGAGTTCCCGCTTCAACGAAACCGTTAATTTTAAAGACTATAACCCTGCTGAACTGACCGAAATATTCTTGCGTCTCGTAAAAAAAGAAAACCTCACGCTCGACGACGAAGCGGCTGCCAATATTGACAACTTTTTCAAAAAGATGTATATCTCGCGTAACGTCAAATCATTCGGCAATGCACGTGAGGTACGCAATTCGTTTGACCGTGCTATGAAAAATCAAGGATTGCGGCTGCAAAAACTGCGCAACACCCCTAACTATACGCCGGATATGCTCTCCATCCTCACAAGGGCTGACATTGAAGGCGAAGAGAGCACCAAGGAAAAGAACCTTAACGCTATCCTTGCAGAACTCGATGATTTTACCGGCATGGACAGTGTGAAAAAAGAGATCCGTGAACTCGCAACGAAGCTTGAATTTGAACGTAAGATGATGGAACGCGGCATTGGTAATGCCGAACTCACCAATGTGCACATCGTCTTATCCGGCAATCCGGGTACCGGAAAAACTACTATCGCCCTCAAACTGGGCGAAATACTCCATTCTATTGGACTATTGCCTACCGCCAAGGTGGTCGAAAAAGAGGCTAAAGACCTCTTGAGTAGCTTCCAAAACGAAACGGCAAAAGAAGTAAATAAAGCCTGCGACGAAGCCATGGGGGGTATCTTGTTTATTGATGAAGCCTATATGCTGCTCGGCATGGATAAACAGGGCAATAAAAATAAAACCGGTGAAGAAGCCGTTGCCTCGCTGATGACACGCATGGTCAAAGATTCCGGAAAATTTGTGGTCATCTGCGCCGGCTACGAAAAAGAGATGAAGCAATTTATTGATAATGCTAACCCCGGATTCCGCCGTCGATTCACCCATTTCCTCAATATCCAAGATTACTCCACAAAAGAATTGGTTGATATTTTCATAAAAAATGCTAAAAAAGCAAACCTGAAATTGAACGATGAAGCCAAAGAGATGTTGGAAAAACTTGTTACCCTGATGGTGGATGCTAAATCCGAAAACTTCGGCAATGCAGGCGAAATGACCAAACTGCTCAACCAAGTAAAAATGCGCAAACAAAATCGTTTGGCGAAACTCGACAGTCAGGGCGAAGAAATAACGCCAGAGGTCTTTGAAACCATTCTGGCAGAGGACATTCCTTTTGAGAAACCCAAGGCTATCAACGAAGACGAATGTTTTGCCGAATTGAACGAGTTAATTGGGTTGAACGAGGTCAAGAAGGATGTTAAAGAAATTGCGGATTATATCAAAGTAGAGCGCGCCAAAGCGGAGGCGCTGGGCAAAAAATTCCAAGGCATCAGCGACCACTATCTCTTCGTAGGTAACCCCGGAACAGGAAAGACCACCGTAGCCCGCATTATGGCAAATGTATTCCACTCGCTGGGCGTATTGCCAACCAATAATTTAGTAGAAGTTACTCGCAAGGATTTAGTAGCAAACTATATCGGACAAACAGCCACACAAACTGCACAGTTAGTAAAAACGGCAGTCGGTGGCGTCTTCTTTATCGACGAGGCTTACGCTCTCAAAGGACAGGGTGGCGACTTCGGTCAGGAAGCTACCGACACCATCTTGCCTATGATGCTTGACTACAAAGGTAAAATGGTCTTTATTGCTGCCGGATACCCTCGCGAAATCCAGCAATGGATCAACACTAACAGCGGCTTGGAATCTCGGTTTACCAAAACCATCACGTTTGAAGACTACACCGGCGAAGAAATGGCGGAGATATTTATGAAAAAAGCTACCAAAGACCAACTCGAACTCACACCGGAAGCCGAAACACTGATGCACTTTTACTTCAATGATCTATACACCAATCGTTCTAAAAACTTTGCCAATGCACGAGAAGTCAACAACTATTTCGACAAGGTAAAGAAAAATCAGAGTACACGCCTCCGAAAACGTATGGAAGAAGCCGACTTTGACAAGACAGAATTCAAATTGTTGATCGAAGCGGATATGGAATAGTTTGTTAATTTTAATTGATAAAGATGGATTTAGTAAAATGCCCCTTTTGTGGAAAAGAAATAGAAGACAATAGTTTCTACTGCGATCAATGCGGAGAGATGCTGAAATTGTGCCCTACACATGGGTTTAAGAAAGGTAAGATATGCAGTGATTGCGGCTCAAAGCTTGTGGATGCCAAAGATGCGGGCAACAATACCGCTCCGTCGGCACAGCCGGTAACGCAACAGCCAATACAACAGCCTGCGCCGAAGCCGACACAACAGTCAACACAACCACCTGCGCCGCAACCGACAACAACGCCACAATCAACTATAGGTGGCGTACCACCGGTATATCAGCCAGATGTTCAAGCCTCCACAGTCGAAAAAACCGTGCGTCCAAATATTGTGGTCGCACCCAAATGTTTAGTAAGCCAACAACTCAATGCGCGCTTGGACATTACAGAAAATGCCGTGATTGGCAGAAAAACAGGTAACTTTGTTTCTGTGTTCGGGTCGCAAGGCTATGTTTCGGGAACACATGCTCGACTACAAAAAAACACGGATGGCAGTTGGGAAATCGTCGATTTGGATTCGTCCAACGGCACCTTTCTCAATGGCATCAAAATAGCGCCTAATCAACCTGCAAAGTTCAAAATAGGAGACGTGATTAGCTTCTATGATTTGAAATTTACGGTAGAATAAGTGGATGATAGCGCTAAGCAATCACAAAACTAACGACTATTATGTACCTAAAAACCGACTTAAACTGCAACATTGGCTGTGTCAGGCAAAACAACGAAGATATGATTTTGCTTGCCGGAGAACTTTTTCGTGACCAAGCACAACAATTAGACTTTGAACCTACGGGCAGCGTAGCTGCCATCGTTGCCGACGGTATGGGCGGGCATAACGGCGGAGAATTTGCCTCCGAAATGGCAACCCTACTGTTTAACGACTTTATCATGGATATCCCTGTCGGATTGAATGTCGATGAAGTCACCGTACAGCTCAAACAATGGTGCGTCAACACACATCGACTTATTGTTGCTAAAAGCTACGAGGGTGAAGAATACGAAGGTATGGGCACAACGTTCTGCGGCTTACTCTTCTACGAAAAGATGGTGTTCGCCCTCAATATTGGCGATAGTAGGCTGTACCGTTACCGTAACGGTATTCTCAAACAAATAAGTACCGACCACTCCATGCGGCAACAAACCGGCGACCCTACCCTACCCTCCAATCAGATTTACAACTCACTCGGCGCAGGCGATTCGGCTTTCATTGATGTCAAAGATATATCCGACCAACTCTTCAACAACGACATCTTCCTCGTTTGTTCCGACGGGCTTTGCGATATGATAAGCGACGAAACTATCGAGCAACTGCTTGGTAACGAACCCACCGCCGACAAATTAGTTGAGGCGGCACGCAATGCCGGCGGCAAAGATAATGTGAGCGTTATCTTACTCACTATAAACGAAGTAGAAAACTAATGATTAGAACGATGCTGCTAACCCCAAAACACAAGTCTATCACCAAACTGCTCGTGTACGTCGGTCATCTTCTCTTTTTTGCTTTCATATTTTTTTCATTATTTCGATAAAATTTTCTGCCACCAACTTTTCGTCGGGTATTTCCGAAAACGCTAACGGTGTTAATTCGCTTTGATAGGTCGAACTTAAAGTTATCCATAATGCAGGAAATTCTTTGAATAGTGGAGAATCTTTGACCGTTTTTATTTGCCAACCTTCGGGGCGGTCAAATTCTTGTTGGTCGTGGATTAGCAATTCGGATAAATCTTTTTGGAAATTTACAGAGTTAATGTATTTCGCACATTCTTTGTCATTTGCCAAATAGTACAAGTCGTAAAAGTGGCGAATTTTTGAGGCAAGCGATTTAACGACATCGTCTTCAAACGAAAAACGAACAAGTGAACCCAATTTTTCAAGCATTGTTCGGCGTTTATCCAAAATATTTAATGCAACTTGCTGTAAGCCGTATTCTTGTATTACTTCCGCTTGGTTAGTCGCAGTTAGAAATTCGGCAATAAACGAAGTAATTTCTTGTTGTACAAACGGGTAAGGATTTGCAAATGAGTTAATTTCGACAATGATACGCTTTTGAATATTGTTTACAAGGCGGCTATTAATATTACTTGGATATTGAAAAAGTGATTTGCGATAAACCGAACCTTTGCGAGTTACGCCCACTTCTTCAATTTCTGTCAAGTCGGCTGTAATGGCTTTCTCAATTTTTCGGATTTTGGTTTTCAGAGCGTTGCCTGTCAATTGTTCGTCAAGTAAGGCAATATCAATATCTTCCGAAAAGCGATTGATTAAACGATACCCTTTTGTGAGTGAAGTTCCACCTTTGAAAACTACGCTGTTTGCGTGCGAAGATTGTGATAAATTATTGAGAATAAGCGTAATCCAATAATCCTTTTCGATAAATTCAGGAAGAATACTGAAGTGCGTTGCTGTTAGTCGAATCAGTTCGTTAAAATCCTGTATATTAGTGTGTAACCTCATTGAATGTTCCACTTTTTTTGCGTTGGTAAAATTGTGTCGGATATTCCAAGTTTATAAACCGTTATTGGATTTAATTTTTTGAATAACATTGCCGTATCTTCCTGTGGATTAATCGCTTCAAGTATTGCTCCCAAAAGTGCGATTGCTTGCGGCGTGTACTTTAATGCCAATTTTTTAATTTTTGATATTTCTTGTTCATCAAGTTTTTTTATCAGATATATCAAACGCTGACAAGCGTGGTCTGGCGTGGTATCGGGAATGTTTTTTAAAAACCGCAAACAATCAAGCAATCTCAGGAACGGAATATTTTCTTTTGTAATTGTATTTTCCTGCCGCATGAAACGAATACGATAGATACCTCTAACAATGGCTTTTTTTTCTTTTCGCATACCAATTTCTAAAATGGCAGAAACTTGCGTAGTAAGAGCAAAATCGTTAAAGGCAGAATATCCTGTAATATAGCCTATTAATTTACCGTCTTTTTTAAGTAAATCTTTCACAACTTGATAAGTGTCAGGCGAAAGTTCTCCAAATTTGCTGATTTGTGGTTTGTAAAAACGACCTTTGGAAAGACGACGCAAATAACCCTTCGCAACAAGCGCATTGAGACTTCGACTCACCGCACTGGAATTTCTCACCGTCATAGAAAAATCATCTGCGGTGAAAACAAATCCAATCTGAAAACTATCTATTGTATCTTTCAGTATATCAATCAT
>BNXT01000082.1 GCA_025999775.1 Bacteroidia bacterium
ACCTTGAACATACTCCTTAAAACTTTTCTTTGACATAATCTATAGGATTAAATTACTGCTACAAAAATACAAAATTATTGCCGTTTAACCAAATGGTTTATCAAAAAAAACTTTTGAGACAGCCTCTTCACCTTATTGTTAGGTATTATATCAGCAGGGGATTGCGGGTCAAGCCCGCAATGACGACCTCTGAAAATTATTCATTGTTAATTGTTCACTGTTAATATCACGAGCGTAGCGAAGTGATACCTTACCGCTAAAAATCGTCGCACAAAACCCTGCAGCTTGCGCAGGGGTGTGCGACTGTTATTTTTAGCAAGCATTTTTCTTTTGGTTCGTTTTCTTTTGGTGCTTCAAAAGAAAATGAACGAATAAAAAGTATTAAGACAAAAGGAAAAGTAAGAAGAAAGAGGCTATTGCTACAAAAGAAAATGAACAAGAAAATGTATTAAGACAAAAGGAAAAGTAAGAAGAAAAAGTCGTTGAGCGTAGCCGAAACGACCAAACTCCACCCTCCACACTATAACGGCTATTTTTTCCTTACCTGAGTACCGGCATTAGTCGTTTCGTAAGTTCGATAAATTCTTCAACGGATAGTTGTTCCGCCCGACGATTAAACAAAGCATCTTGTAAACGCTGTTTATCGGTTACTAAGCAGGTCAAGGCATTACGTAAAGTCTTACGACGTTGATTGAAGGCTGTTTTAACCACTTTAACAAATGCCATTTCATCGCAATCCAGATGTGATCGCTTATTTCGTTGCAAGCGAATGACCGCTGATTTAACCTTTGGTGGTGGTGAGAACGCATTTTCGTGCACCGTAAAAAGGTACTCAATGTCATAAAAAGCCTGCAATAACACACTCAAAATACCATACGTCCTGCTCCCATGACGCGCTGCTATTCGCTCGGCGACTTCTTTCTGAAACATTCCTACCACATAGGGAATTTGACCTCGACATTCCAACACTTTGAATAAAATCTGAGATGATATATTGTAAGGGAAATTGCCAATCACCGCAAATGATTCAGGAAAAACAGTACTCAAATCCAATCTTAAAAAATCGCCCTCTACGATTGATAGAGCGGGGATTTTCTTTTTTAGATACGCCACACTTTCTTTGTCAATTTCCACAACGGTCAGTCGATACGACGGATTAAGCGCCAAATAGTCGGTCAATGCGCCCATCCCTGCTCCTACTTCTAACACCTCCGTAACCTGCGATGGCAACGCATCTACAATAGTGCGTGCGATAGCAGAATTGATGAGAAAATGTTGTCCTAAAGACTTCTTAGCTCTAACCGTATTCACGCTAACGATATTGATAATTCATGAGTTACAGCGTCCGACTTAAGGTAAACAGGTAATCCGACAGACGATTGAGATAGCAGATGGCGTATTGTAAATATAATAGTTCTTTACTGTTTGAGTGGTTCGAGGATTGGGGTTGTAGGATGTCGTTAGCAATATCGGATTGTGCATTGTAAAACAACGTTATACTGTCGTAATAGGCAACAGCTATACGTTCTGCGCGTCTGGCAATCGTCCTCGTAACATGGACGTGCGACGCAGCCGGCGTACCTCCCGGAATAATAAAATCATTCAAAGGCTCTAAAATAGCGCTTAACCTATCTATTTCTTTTTCCAAACACAGAATTGCGCCTTCCTCTATTGCATGGCTTGAAGCATCAAATTTGTGCCAATCCGTCGAAAAGACGATACCCACTTTAAATAAATCATGCTGAATATGCATGCAAAACTCTTTATCTGTTGGGTTTTCCAAGAAATTAACAGCGACACCAAGGTAGGCATTTAACTCATCAATAGTTCCATAGACATCAACCTTAATTTCAGCTTTCGATACACGCGTTTGCCCTACCAAACTGGTGGTACCATTATCACCGGTTTTAGTGTATATCTTCATTTTCTTTGATCGGCTGCTGCTTTTGATTTTCTTGCTTCACCAATTTTTGTAGGCAAATAGTCTCCAACACTGTAAAAAACACGTAATAAATAAGGAAGCAAATTAAAAATTCAAAAGCATGTTCTTTAATGGCAAAGACGTATGTTGCAAGTATGATCAAGAACAACAACAGTTTAGCCATTTTAGTCGTTTGATAATGCCTAAGTATTGCCTTAATATCCGAATTTTTATAGTGTAACAACCATGCCATCAGTCCCCACTCTATCAATGCGATAAGTAGTAACTCGATGAACCACAGAGGGTGAATAATAGCGGGTACGAACCACTGCAGTACCGACGTAATCACGCCAAGTCCGGCTGTAAGATAAATCACAAACAAGCGGTACGACTTTTCGGTGATAGCCTTTACCGCTGTCATTTTTTCAGATTATCGGTCTGTTTCACGTCGGTCATTTTGCAAAAACCATTAAACACGGCGCCGGTCTCAATGGATATTTTGTCGGTTTTTATATCACCGGTAATGTTAGCGGCAGCTTTGATAGCAATATAGTCTTTAACTTCTACATTGGCTTTGATAGTACCTTCAAATTCAGCTGTTTGGCAGATAACGGTACCGCTAACAACGCCATTTTGTCCTACAATAAGCTTACCATTGGTGATTACACTACCCTCAAAATCACCATCAATACGGATGTTCCCCGTGGCATTAAAGTCTCCTTTGAATTTGGTACCCGCGCTGATGATATTGTACGCATTGATTTCTGTTTCCATTTTTGCCATAGTCTTTCTATAATATAATACAATTTTATTTTTCATGGTGCAAAGATACACAAAAATTTTAATATATTGATATTGTGTTAAATCTTTTTTTTGAGCGCTATTCATTTTATTGTTCGTGTTCTATGGTCATGGGCAATCACAATCTCGTTTAGGATTTTTCTTCATCACTTCCGGATGTTTGTGTCGTGGTGTTGTTGAGCGACGATGCTGCGAGGAGGATACCGACTGACGTTGGCGCGAAGGCGCTGATTGTTCATGCGAAGGTTTCGGTCTATGAGCACGAGGACGCTGGTTATGCGTTGCACACGATGATAAAATGGCTGATAAAATACAGACTATCGTCAATGTCTTGATACCTATTAAATACAGCTTTTTCATATCTTTTCAATTAAAACAAACGTATAATATCATTACCTATAGCAAAAATCATAATACCCAAAAGTAGCATCATACCGATAGTTTGCGCTACGGTCAGGACTTTAATACTGGGTTTACGACGGGTTATAATTTCTGCTAAGATAAATACCAGATGTCCGCCATCCAAAGCCGGTATCGGGAGTATGTTCATGAACGCTAAAATCAGTGAAATGAGCGCTGTAATATACCAAAACTTCGTCCATACCCATTGTCCGCCATAAATACGCGCCATGCCCACCGGTCCTTGAAGCGATTCCTGCGCTTTTTCTTTGCCTGTAAAAATCTTACCCAAACCGCGTGCATTCGCTAATATCAAATCAAAAGCATCCTTCGTGCCATAAAAAAGTGCAGACGAAATTGTATAGGACGCCAATTGATAAGGATACGAGCCAAGTTGAATACCCAAATACCCTGTTGAGTCTAACTTTACCGTCAGTGATTCCGGAACGTTATTACGTACAATATCAATCACGATTTCTTGTGCACGATGTTGCCATATCAAATCCCGAAATGCGCCAAACGAACGCACGCTATCGCCCGCCACCGCAATAATAAGGTCATTTTTTTGCAGTCCCGCCCGTTGCGCTATCGATGATTCGTAAATACTGTCAATAGTCGCCATTGGGTAGTTAAACGGCTCAAAAAGAGCGCCGCGTTGTACATTAAGTCGTTTATACGTATCATCCGGTACTACAATGTTCAAAGTATCTTGTCCGCGCACCACTGTGATTGTAGCGCCCAACAATACATTCAGCGACTGTACATCCTGAAAACGCTTGACCGTTTTGCCGTTGACCTGCACGATCTTATCACCGGTTTGAAAATGCAACTCCCGTGCTATCGGCGACGCATAAATGCCGTACTGTGACACTTCATCATTACTCAGATAGTTACTTTGACTACTCAACAATAAGCACGACATGATGAAGATGCCTGTAATAAGATTCATAATTACGCCTGCACAAATAACTATCAGACGTTGCCATGCCGGTTTTGCACGAAATTCCCATGCTTGAGGTTCACACGCTAACTGTGCCGTATCCATGGATTCATCAACCATACCCGCAATTTTACAGTAACCGCCAAACGGCAACCATCCAATACCAAATTCAGTGCCATGCCATTCAAAACTCATCAATTTTCCGCCCCAGGCATCGAAAAACAAATAAAACTTTTCCACCTTGATACCAAACATTTTGGCAGTAAGATAGTGCCCCAATTCATGCAAAAAAACGAGTATAGATAGCCCCAACAAGAGTTGTACAGTCATAATAAGTCCGGTCATAACGATGTAGTGTTAAAATGTTTAAGATAGTGTATAGCAAATTGGCGTGTTTCAAGATCAGTGGCTAACAAGTCTTCCATGGAAGGATTACGGTTAAAAGCAATCGTGTTGATGCACTTCTCAATTAAGTCAGACATTTGCAAAAAGCCAATCCGATTATCAAGAAATGCAGACACCGCTATTTCATTGGCAGCGTTCAGGATACATGGACAATTACCGCCTTTTTCGCCGGCATGATAAGCCAACGCGAGGTTGCGGAATGTCTGCGTATCCGGTTTCTCAAAGGTCAATTGGTTGTACTGGTCAAATGTCAAACGCGGAAAAGAGGTGTGCAACCGTTCCGGATACGTCAATGCGTACTGTATAGGAAGTTTCATATCCGGTAGTCCCATTTGAGCTTTGATAGAGCCATCCGTAAATTGTACCATCGAATGAATGATGGATTGAGGATGTATCACCACTTCAATACGGTTGAAATCGACCTCAAACAGCCAGCGTGCTTCGATGACTTCTAATCCTTTATTCATCAGGCTTGCTGAATCAATCGTGATTTTGCGTCCCATCTCCCATGTAGGGTGTTTAAGCGCTTGCTGTGGCGTAACAGTAGCCAATTCCGACTGTGTTTTGCCGCGAAAAGGACCTCCGGAACCGGTTAATAATATTTTTTCAACCGTCGTAGGATTTTCTCCGACAAGACATTGAAATATAGCTGAATGTTCAGAATCTATGGGGTATAGCGCAACATTATGTTCTTTAACTAACTGTGTTATCAATGCGCCGGCTACGACTAAGGTTTCTTTATTGGCTAATGCGATGTTTTTTTTAGCCCGAATAGCACGCACAGTAGGCGCTAATCCCGCAGAACCGACAATGGCGGTCAATACGGTATCAATAACGTCTAACTCGACGATTTGCTCTACGGCTGTAGCGCCGGTAGTTACGTCAATAGAATAGGCGCTAAGGGCTTCTTTGACTTGACGATATTCCTTTTCATCGCCGATGACTACAGCTTTAGGACGGTATTGTAGGGCTTGTCGTATCAAAAGATCCGCATTACTATGCGCGGTCAATACGGTAACTTCAAAACGTTCACACTGTTGTTGTATCACTGCTAACGCTTGTGTACCGATAGAGCCGGTAGAACCCAATATGGCTATACGTTTCTTCATAGTTACAGAACACTTAACAATTTGTTAGAAAGCAATGAAATTCTTTGGATTGACCGGAGAACCCTGATACCATAATTCAAAATGCAACATTAGTCCTTTGTATTGTTCGAGAGATTCACCAATCAAAGCGATTGGTTCACCTGTTTTTACGGGATCTCCTACACGTTTAAGTATTGCTGAATTGTTTTTATACATTGAGAGCATATTATTACTATGCTGAACGGTGATAGCATAAGCGGTAGTAGGCGACCATTCCACATTAACAACCGTACCCTCTCCAATGGACTTAATCATGTCATTATTATTCCCGGCAATATCGATGCCGTAATGTTTTTTAGAAGCATCAAAATTAGTAACTATCTTTCCATGCAAGGGCACATAATACAATACAGAAGATACAGGTTTAGAAGTCGTCAACGATGATACTGTCGGCATGCGAGCGTCCTCTGTTGATTTTTGCGTTGTTGTTGATGCAGGTACGGCGGTAGGTTTCGCTGCAGTTGAAGCAGTAGTTCCTATCTTCGTTGGTTGAAGGTCATATTTATCGCCATTTTCCACGAGTTCACGCAATGCCTTATCGTCTTCGGAACGCTCATAGGCTATGTGTGCATAGCCTCGAATCGTATCTTTTGTTTTATCGACGGCAGCCATCGGAATACGTCCCGCAATAGCCATATCCATAGCTTGAATGTAACGGCTTTGAGCAGTCAAACATTTTTCTAATGAATCAATTTTTATTTGATTTTCGTATGCTAAATCAACAATATCCTGACGCATATACCCCGGTATAAATTCCCTTAAAGGCGTGCCCACAACCAAATACAGCGTTCCTACAATCAAAACGATAGCCGTTGTGCCGATCACCGCTATCAAATTCAATCGTGATAAATAGAACGCTAGCTTCGTTTGCAAATTTTCATCAACAATTAACAGCTGGTACTTGTGACGTACGTTAGAAAACAAATAATGATGGACTTTTCTAAAAAAATTGAGCATTCGACATGTTTTTGTTTGCAAAGTTACAAAATATTT
>BNXT01000083.1 GCA_025999775.1 Bacteroidia bacterium
ATACAAATGATAGCAACAAATCTTTATCTTTACAAGAAACAACACTTTTAAAGAAAGTGTATAGTATTATTCGTAAAGTGCTTGTTAAAGATGCTGCCGAGAATTTAATACAAAAAATTGAAGAGGAAGTCAGAATATGAGCAGAAATATACTTCTAATTGAGCCAAATTACAAGAATAAGTATCCACCGATTGGACTAATGAAAATAGCAACCTATCACCGAAAACTCGGCGATAAAGTTACTTTTTTCAAAGGCGACTTAAAAGAGTTTTTGGCTAATTTATTGACGAAAAATTGCATTGAAAAACTATTTCATATTGATGAAACAATAAATTGGAATTTGTATTTTATAGACATAAAAAACTTTCTAAGAAATGGGAAAACATATAATTATTACCCAATTCCGTTAGAAAAATCAAAATTTCAATTGCTTTTAGAAGCAGCAATAAAAGAACAAAAAGCAAATTTTTTATCAAAAGAATTTCATAAAACATTGTTCGACCGCGTTTATGTAGCAACTTTATTCACGTTTTATTTCAAAATTACAGTAGAAACAATCAACTTTGCCAAAACGCTTGTAAAAGATAATTCAGATGTTTTTGTCGGCGGAGTTTCGGCGACGTTGCTTTATCAGGATATTATTGAACAAACAGGCATTACTCCAATTAAAGGACTTTTGAACAAGCCCAAAATGTTGGACAAAAACAACGACATTATTGTGGATACTTTGCCGTTGGACTACTCTATTTTGGAAGAAACCGACTACAAATATCCTGAAAACAACGCTTACTATGGCTATATGACGCGCGGTTGTATTCGCAAATGTTCGTTTTGTGCTGTTCCTACATTAGAACCTGAATACTGTGAATATGTGCCAATGAAACAAAAAATCGAAACAATAAAAGAAACTTTTGGCGAACAACGGAATCTTTTATTGCTTGACAACAATGTTTTGGCGTCAGCTCGCTTCCCTGAAATAATCCAAGAAATTATTGATTGCGGTTTTGGTAAAAATGCAGTTTATACAGAGCCAAATGAATATGAAATTGCAATAAAAAACTTAGTGAATGAAGTAAATGACACGGCATACAAAAAGAAAATTTTTAATCTTAACTTATTATTATTAAATCGTTTAAAAGGTACAATACAACAAGATATTTATGATTTGTTGCAAAACAATTTACTGATGAATTTGCAAACGGCAACAAAACAAAATTTATTGAAAGTTGCTACCGAAATTTTACCACTTTACGCAAAACATTTCCGAAAAGTGCCTAAACAACGTTATGTAGATTTTAATCAGGGTGTTGACGCACGGCTTTTTACCGAAGAAAAAGCAAATTTACTCGGAAAAATCAACATTCGCCCTTTAAGAATTGCGTTTGATAATTGGAATGATCAAATGCATTATGATAATGCAATCCGTTTAAGCGCAAAAGCAGGAATAAAGAATTTTTCAAATTATATTCTTTACAATTTCAAAGATGAGCCGAAAGATTTTTACCGAAGATTGAAATTGAATATTGATTTGTGCAAAGAATTAGATATACATATTTATTCTTTTCCGATGAAATTTCACCCAATTATAGGCGAAGACCGTTTTAATCGCGATTATTTAGGAAAACATTGGAACAGAAAATATATCAGAGCAGTACAGGCCGTTTTGAATGCAATTAAAGGGAAAGTTGGCAGCGGAAATGCAGATAAAGGCAAAGAATTTTTTGAAAAAGCGTTTGGCAAAAACGAAGAAGAATTTTTCAAGATTTTAGAAATGCCCGAAACGATGATTTTGTACCGTTTTTTCTTTGAATGGTTGGGAGATGCAAAAGACTATCCTGTATCAACAAATGCTTGGTGGCAATGCTGGCAAGAAACTTTTGAAATCTTGAATGAAACAGAAACGGCAGAACTGAAAGAAATAATACATCAAAACAAATTCAGTTCTTTGTCGTCAAAAAAATACAATCCTAAATTTTCTGACTTATTGATGTTTTACACGAATTTTAGAGATGATGTAATTTCAGAAGGTACTGAACTTTATAAATTAAAGCAAGAGTATGATTCAAATCCGACAAGGGAGTTAAGAAGAAAGAAAATAAATTATCAATGACAGATGTAATTAAAAATACAATTGATAATTAAATCCGATAACGGTTTATAAACTTGGAATATCCGACACAATTTTACCAACGCAAAAAAATGGAACATTCAATGAGATTACACACGAACATGCAGGATTTTAACGAACATATTCGACTAATAGCAACGCATTTCGGTATTCTTCCTGAATTTATCGAAAAGGATTATTGGATTACGCTTATTTTCAACAATTTGTCGCAATATTTGCACGCAAACAGCGTAGTTTTCAAAGGAGAAACTTCACTCACGAAAGAGTATCGTTTAATCAATCGCTTTTCGGAGACTGGTAAAGAAAATGCGCCATTTCTATGACTTGTACTATTTGGCAAAAGACGAAGAATGTGCAAAATATATACAATCCTTCCGTCATATTAAATCTAACAACAGTCAAAAAAGAGAATGGTGGTTAGTATGCAGGACTGACAATTATTCATTGTTAATTGTTCATTGTCCGCGTGTAATTCAAAAATTTTATGTAAATTTGCAAAATGTTTTTACATCTTTCTTTTTTAAACGAAAAGCCCTTGTAGTTCAACGGATAGAACGGAAGTTTCCTAAACTTTAAATAGCAGTTCGATTCTGCTCAGGGGTACCCTTAGGATTGATCAAAAAATTTAACGCTACGCAGTTTCGGATTTTTTTGTAACTTTGCATAAATATAACGAAACAAAGAGAGATATGAAGTATGCCCGTTTTCTATTAGGAACCGTTCTACTGTGTCTATTGACGGTCGGATGCCTACACCGAGAGAGCAAAAACACAAGCAAAAAGCTGGCGCGTGTATATGATACCTATTTGTATGAATCAGATCTGACAGATCTCCTTTCCAATGAAATAGACGATAGTACAACAGCTATTCAGAACTATGTTAATAACTGGATTCAACAACAACTTATTACCCAAAAAGCCGAGAAAAATCTACCCAAAGAAAAACGACAATTTGAACAGGAAATAAAAAATTATCGCAATTCATTGATTGTGTACGCCTATCAAAACGAATTAGTAAATCAAAATGTAGATACGAATATCAGCGATATAGATGTTTCAAGTTATTATGAAGCTAACAAAGCGCAATTTCAACTGCGTAACAATATTGTCAGGGTATGTTTTGTTAAATTGCCTTATAGTCAAGATAAAAACAGCTTTTTAAAACAGGCAGAATATACCGAAATTCGCGACCTCATTTTTCGCGATCATTTAGATGGCAAATCCTTGTTAAGATTGTCTGAATTGTGCTCGGAATATGCCGAAAAATACTATTTAGACTACAATAATTGGCTATATTTTAATGATTTATTGAAAGATATACCTATTGAAACCTCCGATCAAGAATCTTATTTAAGACAGAACAAATACATCTCTTTTCGCAAAGACAACTATTTATACCGTGTTAACATAATGGAATACCGCTTGAAAGACCAGATTTCGCCGATCGCTTTTGAAGATGGTATCATCCGTAATATTATTCTCAACCGTCGAAAAGTTGAGTTTATTAACAACTTGTATGATGAGTTGTGGAATAGCGGTAAGGAAAAAGGCTATTTTGAAATTTTCAATTAACGTTCGTGAATTATGAAAAACATACTGAAAGTTTTATTTTTTTTCACTATGGCAAGCAGTTTGGTCCATGCACAAGGAAAAATTATGTTGGATGAAATTGTGGTTGTGGTAGCCAACAAGATGATAAAACACTCGGATATAGAAGCCCAGATAGCTAATCTGAAGATGCAAGGTACTGCCGTAACCGATCAGAGTTACTGTGAACTCTTGGAGCAGTTGATGGTTACAAAACTTTATGAAAACCAAGCGGAGTTGGACAGTCTTTTCGTCTCTGAGACAGAAGTAGAAGCCAACATTGACCGACGTATTCGGTATTTTATACAGCAAATAGGTTCGCGAGAAAAATTGGAATCTTTTTACAATAAATCCGTCGTGGCGATTAAAGAGGAGTTTCGGGAAATGATTCGCTCGCAAATGATTGCCGGACAAATGGAAAACAAAATCACCGAAGATGTGCGCGTTACGCCTAACGAAGTGAGACAATTTTTTGAACAGTTACCACCGGACAGCGTACCTCTGGTTCAAACTGAATACGAGGTGTCACAAATCATCAAAAAACCGGTCATTACACAAGCACAAAAAGACGCTACCAAAGCGAAACTCAATGAGTATCGAGACCGCATTTTGAAGGGCGAGCGTTTTTCTGCTTTAGCGGCTTTTTATTCCGAGGATCCCGGTTCTGCCAAGAAAGGTGGTGAGCTTGGCTTTTTCAATCGCGGCGAAATGTATTCCGAATTTGAATCCACTGCATTTTCGCTCAAAGAAGGCGAGCTATCGCCAGTGATTGAAACCAAAGCAGGCTTCCACATCTTACAGCTCATCGAACGAAGAGGCGAATCGGTTAACGTGCGACACCTTTTATTGCAAACACAACCGAGTGCAGAAGAACTGTATGCTGCACAAAAGTTTTTGGATAGTGTAGCAAAGCTCATCCGTGATAGCGTGCACTCCTTTGACGAAGCCGCTCAATTATTCTCAGACGATCCAAGCGGACGTACCGGTGGTCTCTATACTTCACCCTACTCCGGTAACGCTCGAATGGTCAGCGAAGAAATGGAACCCGACGTATTTTTTATCATTGATAAATTTGAAATAGGTCAAGTATCCAACGCCTCGCCCATGCAGAATGAAGACCGTGAACAAGCTATGCGCATACTCCAACTGCGCAACCGTACAAGTCCTCATAAGGCTAATCTACAAAGCGACTATGATAAAATCTATACCATCGCCCTGAATGAAGCTAAACAAAAAGCTATGGAAGATTGGCTTGTAAAAAAAATAAAAACAACCTATATCAAACAGACCAACAAAGCTGAATCCTGCACGTTCAAATACCGGTGGGATAAGTAATTTAGAGCTATTAAACACAGGTAAAAAAAACTGTAATCCTAACGAATCAACTATGCACACACCTGAACAAATCGCAGATATTAACCGTAAATACACACTCTTACGTAACGAGATAGGCAAAGTTATTGTCGGACAAGATCAAGTAGTCGAAAACTTACTGATTGCTATTTTCAGTCGCGGACACGCCCTACTTATTGGTGTTCCGGGTCTTGCTAAAACATTATTGGTCAATACGCTATCAAAAGTTTTAGACCTTTCATACAGTCGTATTCAGTTTACGCCGGACTTGATGCCTTCCGACATTGTAGGGTCGGAAATCTTGGGACAAGATCGCACATTCCGGTTCATCAAGGGACCTCTTTTTGCCAATATCATTCTGGCGGATGAAATCAACCGAACACCGCCAAAGACACAATCGGCATTGCTGGAAGCTATGCAAGAAAAAATGATCACCGTGGCAGGACAATCCTACAAACTGGCTGATCCGTTTTTTGTATTAGCAACCCAAAATCCTATCGAACAAGAGGGTACCTATCCCTTACCGGAAGCGCAGCTTGACAGATTTATGTTCAATATCTTGTTAGACTATCCATCCGTAGAAGAAGAGATTAACATCATCAATGCTACCACGGTTGATACCGTAGTACAGTTGCAAAAAGTCTTGACTGTTGAAGAGATACTAACCTATCAATCCTTAGTACGTGCTATTCCTATCGCCGATAATGTGATTGCTAAGACCGTACGTATGGTTGCATCCACGCGCCCTAATACAGCGTATGCCAATAAAGCAGCTACACAATACCTTCTTTGGGGTGCAGGACCACGTGCCTCACAAAACCTGATTGTCGGCGCTAAATGCTATGCCACCTTGCAGGGTAAGTATTCTCCCGATTTTGAAGATGTCGTAGCCGTATCTAAACAAGTACTAAGACACCGTTTGGTAAAAAACTACAAAGCAGAAGCCGATAATATCTCTACAGACGACATTATTGACCAGATTATCCACGAATTAAAATAACATTCCTATGAACCGACAACACATTGCCAAGTTAGGAGTATCATTGATACTTTTGTGTTTCATCAGCCTTGGAATGGGATGCAAAAAAGACAAAAATACGAATGTCCCTTTTACGGATGTGCAACTAAACGAGCTTAAATTTATTGAGAAATACCTAAAAGCAGGAATTGAACCCTGTGACACACTGATGATCATTAACACAACGGCAGAACTAAAAGTTGTTGTGTGTGATTCGATAATTTTTCCTAACAATGTTGTTAGGTATTATCCTGAATTGCCTGATATTGATTTTTCCAATCAAACATTGATTATTGCAGTAGGTATAAAAAGCAGTGGGTTTGGTCATATTGAAAAACAGTTATTAAAAGATCCGAGAGGTGTTTATATTTTAGATTTAAAATTCATAACACAAGGTGTTGTTGTACCTATGGTGCTAAGTCCATGGAAAGAATGTTTGCTTACCGA
>BNXT01000084.1 GCA_025999775.1 Bacteroidia bacterium
TGAATAATGAATAATGAATAATGAATAATGAATGTCAATAATGAAGGGCTACATGAATATATGTATCATCATACCTACTTACAATAATCAGCAGTTTTTGAAACAGGCGCTGGATGCCGTATTGCACTATTCAATACCTGTGATTGTGGTTAATGATGGTTCAACGGACATGACCAATGAGATTTTGGAAGATTACCAATCGAAACTAACCATCTTTTCTTATTTCCCAAACAAAGGAAAAGGCTATGCTCTCAATCGTGGTTTTGACAAAGCGGAAGAGTTGGGTTTTTCGTATGCGATTACAATGGATTCCGATGGGCAGCACCTGGCAGAGGATTTACCGTTATTTGTTGAGGCAATAACGAATAATCCTGATGCGATGATTATTGGTAGCCGGTCGCTTAAACAAGAAAATATGCCGACAAAAAACACCTTTGCGAATAAATTTTCCAATTTTTGGTTTGTTGTGCAAACCGGTATTAAATTGCCCGATACGCAAACCGGTTTTCGCCTTTATCCATTAAAGCAAATGCGCGGTATGCGAGCCTTCACCTCGCGCTACGAAGCCGAATTGGAGTTGCTGGTGCGGGCAGCATGGCGAAATATCCCACTGATACCTATTCCTATTCAGGTATATTATCCGGAAAAAGGAGAGCGTATCACTCATTTCAGACCCTGTGTTGACTTCCTGCGTATTAGCTTGTTGAATACGATTTTTGTTTTTACGGCTATCGTGTATGGCTATCCGTCGAGATTTTTCAAAAGAAAAAATCATCTCAATCAAAATAAATCACATTAAAATCATAGTTCAGACAATATGAATCATTTCTTCATCGCAACATATACGTATTTCCTTTCGCATAAGAAACTGTTAATCGGTTTGTTGGCGTTGCTTATAATCGGATTGACGCTTTCGTTGTTACGTTTGGATTACAAGGAAGACATCTCGGACTTTTTACCGGATAATGAAACCAACGAACAAATCAATGCGGTGTATCAACATATCGGTAATTCCAATAAATTACTGGTCAATTTCTCAATGCACGATTCGACCAAGCACGATGCCGAACGTATCATGGTGGCAATCGACCAATTTGTAGCCCTGTTGAACGAACGCGATAGTTTGCACATCATTCCCGAAATCATTTCGCAAGTTGATGACAGCCAATACCTTGAATTGACCGGATTTATCCAACAAAATGTGCCCTATTTTCTGACAGAAGCCGATTATGCACGGATGGACACGCTACTGTCGAACGACTATATCGCAGAGCAATTGAACGAAGACAAACGCCTGTTGATGTTGCCATCGAGCGGATTTATGAAGCAAAACATGCTTTCCGACCCCTTGCATCTCTTTTCCCCTTTGTTGTTGAAACTGAAAGATTTCCAAGCCGGCGACAATGAAGAAGTGAACGAGGGTTATATTTTCTCCCACAACGGCAAAAAGGGATTAGTCATTCTCACCTCTCCCTACGGAATGAGCGAAACTGCAGGCAATACAGATCTCGTGAAAATGATTGAACAAACAGCTCAACAAACGACTTTACTGTTTCCGGAACTAAAAATCACTTGTTTCGGAGCATCTGCCATTGCCGTCGCTAATGCCGGACGAATTAAAAAAGACAGCGTCCTGTCGATTACTTTGGCGGTGGTGTTGATACTTGTCCTCCTGATTTATTTCTTTCGCAACGGTCGCAACTTGTTTCTGGTATTCTTTTCCGTCCTATTCGGATGGCTGTTTGCGTTGGGGGTGTTAGCCGTTTTCGCGGATAGCATTTCGGCGATAGCGATTGGCATCGGTTCAATATTTGTAGGCATTGCAATCAATTATCCGCTGCATTTTATCGACCATCTGCAGCATCAAAAAAACAGAAAACAAGCGCTGAAAGAGATTATCCCTCCGTTGTTGATAGGAAATATCACGACTGTAGGCGCCTTCCTCAGTTTGGTTTTTCTCAACTCAAACGCTATGCGTGATTTAGGGCTGTTTGGGTCGCTGTTGTTGGTGGGGACGATTTTGTTTGTCTTGATGTTTCTGCCTCATTTGATAAAAACCGCAGGGGCGCATCATGATGCCGCCAAGGTAGAGGTAGGGCGAGCCCTGCCCCTACCGTTTGAGCGATTAGCAAAATTTGCACCTGAACGAAAGCCGTGGATTATGTGGACGGTTTTGGTGTTGACTTGCGTGTTTCTTTATTTGAGCCAATTTACGACCTTTGAATCTGACATGAACAAAATTAACTATATGACCAAGCAACAGCGTGAAGATATGAACGACATGTTGCTGTCAATAGATAAGAAAGACAAGGACATTGTTTATTTCATTTCCGAAGGCAAAACCTTGAACGATGCCCTGTTGGTTTATGAGCGGAACAAACCATTATTAGATTCTCTCCGGCAAAAAGGGTTCATCGAAAGCATCGCGGGAATTGGCGATTTTCTTCCGTCCCAAGAAGAACAGCAGAAACGTATCAACCGCTGGAATAATTTTTGGAATCAACGGCGGCACATTGTGCTGCAACAAATAGACCAAGCCTCCGTTAAAGTCGGGTTCAAACAAGGCGCATTCGATAATTTCTCGCAGCTTCTTTATACGGAATTTACACCACAAGCAGAAAGCTATTTTAGCCCGATAACCTCAATTTTAGAAGCAAGCTATGTGATCAAAGGCGAAAGCAAAAATCGTATCATCAATCTGTTGTATTGCGAAAAAGAAAATACGGAACAATTAGAAGAAGCCCTCCGTGGGGGTGCGCCGGCGCTATCCACTGCAACGGACAACACATTTATTTTCGATTCGCGCAACTTCGGGGAACGTGTGATAGAGTTCCTCTCAGACGATTTCAATTTTGTGCTGTATTTATGCGGATTTATCGTTTTCATTTTCCTCACATTCTCTTTCGGGCGATTGGAATTAAGCATCCTTTCGTTTCTTCCGCTGGCAATCAGTTGGGTGTGGATTTTGGGTATTATGCAATTGGGCGATATGCGTTTCAATATTGTCAGTATCATTTTGGCGACTTTTATTTTCGGGCAAGGCGACGATTACACCATTTTTATTACCGAAGGATTGATGTATGAATACACCTACCGGCGCAAAATGCTTGCCGCGTATAAAAACAGCATCATCCTTTCGGCGCTCATCATGTTTATCGGTATCGGCGTCTTGATTTTCGCCAAACATCCTGCCATGCGCTCGCTGGCGGAAGTAACCATCATCGGTATGTTTTCGGTGGTCATGATGGCGTATATTATTCCGCCGTTTATTTTTAAATGGTTAACAACAACTAAGTACGGATTTAGGGAAGTCCCCATCACGATTAAACGTCTGAGTTTGTCTATTTGTGCTTTTACGGTTTTTGTGATGGGAAGTCTGATTATCACGGTTTCCGGGTTATTTCTTAATAAATCGCGCTATCATGTCTTGCTATGTTGGGTAGCTAATTGGGTTATCCGGCACATTCCGGGCGTGAAATTCAACTATGAAAATCTGTCCGGTGAACATTTTGATAAACCGGCGATCATCATCTGCAACCATCAGTCGCACTTGGATTTGATGTGTTTGATGATGCTCACCCCAAAACTTATTATCTTGACCAACGATTGGGTTTGGAACAATCCTTTTTATGGTCGCCTGATCAAATACGCTGATTTTTATCCGGTGTCCAATGGTATCGAAAACAGTGTGGAACAGCTTGCAGGCGCCGTACAAAGAGGCTATTCCATTGTGATTTTTCCCGAAGGAACACGTTCGGAAGACTGCTCTATTTTGCGTTTCCATCGGGGAGCGTTCTATTTGGCGGAAAAGTTGAATCTGGATATTGTGCCTGTTTTCATTCATGGGGCAGGACACGTGTTGCCGAAAAAAGATTTTATGCTGCGCGAGGGCGCAATTACAGTGCAAGTACATCCGCGTATCACGCCGGAGGATTCCCGTTTTACCGCTGACTATGCTACGCGCACCAAACAAGTACGGCAGTATTATCGCAATACATTCGCTGCGCTATCTCAAAAAATTGAGACGGCGGCTTACTTCAAGAACTTTGTTTTGCATAATTATCTTTACAAAGGCGTTGAAGTTGAGCGGGGAGCACGAGAAGAGTTTAAGCAATTGGAAAAATCAAGGAAATTAGATTGGATAGATAACTATCAAGGAGAAGGTACTGTTTTGATTGAAAACAACGGCTATGGCGTTCTCAGTTTCCTTTTCGCTCTGGTACACAAAAATATACAAGTCGTGGCAACCGACCCGGACGAGGATAAGGTGGCAATCGCTCGCGGCTGTGCAGGATTGCCCCCCAATTTAACAATTAGTAATGAATAATGAACGAATATATGAATAAGCACGTTATCATCGTTGGCAGCGGTCTGGGCGGATTGGTATGCGGATATATTCTATCAAAAAATGGCTACCGCGTTACCATAGTAGAGAAAAATCCACAAATTGGCGGTTGCCTTCAAACATTTAAGCGAGAAGGCATCATATTTGACACCGGCATGCACTACATCGGGAGTATGGATAAAGACCAGATATTATATCGGTTTTTCAACTACCTGAATTTGTTGGACGATGTTCAGCTAAGTCGTTTGGATACATCGGGTTATGATGTAATTTCCATCGCCGGAGAAACATACAAATATGCGTCCGGATTCGATAATTTTGTAGAAACGCTTTCACAGCAGTTTCCGGAAAATGTTGATGATATAAAGGAATATATCCGCCGCATCAAAGAAATTGCCGATGCAAGTCCCATGTATAAATTGCAGGACATTAATACCAATGTTTTTATCGAAGCGGATTATATCAAAACAGGTGTAAACGAATTTATCGAATCTATTACGCAGAACAAGCGACTACAAAGTGTTTTGGCAGGTAATCTGCCGCTGTATGCAGGTGTGAAGGACAAAACACCCACATATATCCATGCTTTAATTAACAATTTCTATATTCAAAGCGCCTACCGGATTGTTGGTGGCAGCGGTACCATTGCCGACTCGCTGGCAAAGTCCATCCAATCGTTTGGAGGCGAAATAAAAACCCATGCCGAAGTGGAGGAATTTATCTGTGACGACCAAAAAATGACGGAAGTATTGCTCACAGACGGCAGAAGACTCGAAGCCGATTATTTCATTTCCAACATCCACCCGCAAATAACTACGGAAAAAATAAAAACCAAACTGATACGGAAAGCCTATCGCGACCGCATTGCCAATTTAGAAAACACCATTTCCAACTTCACGGTGTTCATCAAGTTTAAGAAAGATAAAGTCAATTATCTTAATTCCAATTTTTATTATTATGATAATGATGATATTTGGTCGTTCAACCATTATGACGAAAAAAAGTGGCCGGAAAGCTACCTCTACATGCACCAAAGTGTGGAGCAAAATGCCCGCTTTGTCGAAAGCGCCCAACTGATTGCCTATATGCGATACGATGAAGTCAAGCAATGGGCACACACTACTGTTGGTAACCGCGGCGCAGATTATGAGGCGTTCAAAGCCCACAAGGCGGAATTATTGTTGAATAAATTAGAACAATCGTTTCCCGGAACAAAAGACGCCATTGACGCCATATACACGTCATCTCCACTGACCTATCGGGATTATACGGCAACCAAAGACGGCTCCATGTACGGCATCGTGCGCGACAAGAATTTCCCCACGCAAACATTAGTCTCTCAGCGAACGAAAGTACCCAATCTGTTTATGACCGGACAGAATATCAACTCTCACGGCATCTTGGGCGTTATCATCGGAGCCATCATCACGAGTGCAGAATTTTTAGGGATGAACCGGATTATGGAACAAATTAATAATGAATAATGAATAATAACTGACAAAATGTGTCAACTTTTTTAGGACGTGACAATGACAAATTAACAACGTCAGAGATCAGTTGCGACTGCAAAATCTCTGTTTATTCCCATATCGAAACGTCCGTCCGAGATAAATTCCGGTCTGCCGTTGACACGAAAATCAATATCGAAAGTTCCGGAAAGAATCACTCGGTTTACTTCTCCATCTACGCTCAACAATTGTGCCCGCTTGAAAGTCAAATGACTGCCTTGCAATGGAGAAAGAGTATTGCCTTTGAATTGTACTTCACAAACAGTATCAGATAAATCAATAACCGTATTATGCAAAATCAACAAATCTTGATAAACATTCATCGCTGAAATAGGAAAGGAAAAAGTCAATTCCGTTTTTGTTATCTCATTGCTCAAATAGCCGATTAAAGAAAAATGCAGCAGTCCCGCCTGATAGACTATTTTGCAGGGAACCGTCAGTGTTGAAGAAGTAAAATAGTCCCGTTCATATTCTGCGCCGAAAGAATTATAGCCCCATTCGGTATAAGCGGGCAGATTAGAATCCTCAGTATCCGGAATAAAAACAGTACGATCTAACTCTTCACGACTACACGAACTCAATAGAAAAA
>BNXT01000085.1 GCA_025999775.1 Bacteroidia bacterium
AAACTGCGATACCGTCTTTTCCAAAATGGGAGTGACGAGGCTTTACTTTTGGAATTTTTATAAAATAATAATCATAAAATCATAAAAATATGGAAACAGAACGACAAAAAGGTACGAACTTGACAGAACAAAACAGTTCGGGTGAAATTTCTCTATGGGACATGGGATACAAGATTTGTATGTTAGCGGGCAGATTTTTTTCAACGGTATGGGGGTTGTTGAAATGGTGTGTCCGTACGACTTTACGAGTAGGGGTCCGTAATAGATGGCTATTTGCAAGTCTAATAGGTATTGGTATTACTATTGCCGTTCTGCAGTGTATGATCAGTCCAAAAACATATAGCGTGGGCACGTTGATAGAGAGTCGTATATTGAACAATCTGCAAGAAACTTCCAATGAGGTTACACGAATTAATGCTCTAAACACGTATATTCAACAAAAAGAATATAGAACGCTGGCGAATATGTTAAACATAAATGTTGATGAATGTAAACAGTGGCAAGAAATTGATGCAGACGTGAGAATTGTGCAGGGAGAAAAACGACGTGTAACGATTAAACTAATGGAAAATGGCATAGAACGAGAAGAAATCGAAGAATCCGTCATATCAGAAGCACATCAGTATATTCGTATAGGCTTGATAATTACTGATACGATTGGGATTTCAGGTTGGGATACAATATTTTGTGCGTTTATTGATGCTAATCCTTATGCACGAGAACAAATACAGCGTGCTCGTAGGGAGAATCTTGAAATAAAATCCAATATTGAAGCTCAAATTATTCAATTACAGGAGTTTCAAAGAAAAAATATTGATCAAGCGAAAACGACAACCGTTACTCCTGATCAGTCATTTCCTTTTGTTTTACAAAAAACGGAACAAACCTACGTTGATGAGATATTAAGCTTACAAAATAATGTAGTAGCACTTAAAACACAGTTTGAACAAATGAAAACCGAAATTGTTCGCTACTTTTCTGGAAATGTTAAAGAGAATAATAGGTTATTGCGTTATGTGGGATTGTATTGTTCTTTATTGGTAATAGCGGGATGTGCTTATATTTTTGTCAAAACGTACTACCGTCGTTGGAGAGAAATAATAGAAGAAGAAGAAGAGGTTGTTGTGTGATAGTAGGTGCATCGGCTAAAATAGTGAAACGGTATAACCACGAAACAAAAAAATGGAAAATAGTATGAAGAATTTACCCATAGGCATACAATCATTTGAAGATTTGCGAAGCAAAGATTACTTGTATGTAGATAAGACAGAAATAATACATCGCCTCATCACATCAGGGAAGGTTTTCTTACTATCTCGTCCGCGCCGTTTTGGTAAGTCGTTGTTAGTGAGCACGCTGGAGGCAATATTCAGAGGGCAAAAAGAGCTGTTTGAGGGGCTGTGGATTGAAGATAAAATTGATTGGACACAGTTAAATCACCCTGTGATACGGATTGATTTTGGAGGCATAAACAACAAAACAGCAGAGGATTTAAAAAAAGATTTTGAAAATGTTATTTTGCAAATAGCGAATAATTATGGTATTATGTTGACGAGAAATGGCGCCGGCAGTTTTGCGGAATTGATAGCAAAAATGCATATCACCACCGGACAACAGGTTGTTGTTTTGATTGATGAGTACGATAAAGCCATTCTTGATAATATGACGAATGATGAGGTTATGGAGGGGAATAAGCAAGTACTCCATGATTTTTATCAAGTGTTGAAAGCGACCGACGAACATCTGCGCTTTGTTTTCTTGACGGGTGTATCTAAATTTGCAGGGCTATCTATTTTTTCGGGACTAAATAATCTAAATGATATTACCTTAGATAAAAATTATGTAAGTATTTGTGGTTATACGCAAAAAGAGTTAGACCATTATTTTGCAGAATATCTCACAAAGTTGGCGGAAAGTATAGGTATGTCTAATTCTGAATCTATAGATGGTATTCGCCGGTGGTACAATGGCTACTCTTGGGATGGGGAAACGCCTGTTTACAATCCGTTTTCCACCTTACTATTGTTTGATAAGAAAGAATTTGGCAACTATTGGTTTAGTACGGGTACGCCTACGTTTTTGATAAAATTGCTGATGCAACGGGATCAACTTGACCCGATATTAGAGTCTGTTATTGCAGAGGCAAGGGATTTTAATAGTTTTAATCCGCAAGAAATCAGCGAGATACCGCTACTTTTTCAGACGGGCTATTTGACTATTAAAAAGAAAGAGATAGTTAATTTGCGTCCGCGATATACGCTTGAAATGCCCAACTTGGAGGTGAGAGAGTCGCTGTTAGAATGCCTATTAAGCGCCTATAGTCGTTATCCAGTGGGAGGAATATTGATACAGCGGATGCAAGAGCAATTGTTGGACAATGATGCCGGTGGTTTGGAAAAGAGTTTGCGCGAGATGTTGGCACATATCCCTTATCAACTGCATATTGGCAAAGAGGCATACTATCATTCTTTACTGCTGTTGTGGCTCAAGTTGCTCGGCTTTGATGTGGCAGGCGAAGTTTCAACCAACAAAGGGAGAATAGATACAGTGTGGAAAATCAATGGACACACGGTAATTGCAGAGGTGAAGTTTCAAGTTCAGGAAGAAAACATAAGCGATTTGTTGGACAAAGCCATTGCGCAAATAAAAAAGAAACACTATGCCGAACGGTTTGATGATGGACATAAGGTGTCGCTCTTAGCCGTTGTTTTTGCCGGCAAAGAAATTGGGTGCAGAATAGAAAAAATGTAAACATAAAATTAAAGAATTTTCTATATTTATGGACGTATCAATTATCATAGTCAACTACAATACCAAGCAATTAACCGCTAATTGCATTGATAGTGTTTTTGAAAAAACGGAAGGAATAAATTTTGAAATCATATTGGTTGATAATGCCTCAACCGATGGCAGCAAAGAGCATTTTCGCAATGATGCAAGGATACAATTTATTGAGAGTGATGAAAATTTGGGCTTTGGTAGGGCAAATAATTTGGGAGCAAAATATGCAAAAGGGAAGTATTTGTTTTTACTGAACTCCGATACTATTTTGTTGAATAATGCTGTGAAAATTCTTGCGAATTTTTTAGACGATAATCCTAAAGTGGGAATATGTGGGGGAAATTTGTTTGACGAAAACCAGCAACCAACACTGTCTTATGCTATCATAAATTCTTTGTCTATTAAGGGAGAACTAAATTTATTGTCGAACAACAACATGATGAAGATAAAATATGGTAAAAATGTCGTATTCAACTATTCTAATCGTCCTATTGCTGTTTATGCTATAATAGGGGCGGATTTAATGATTCGTTCAAATATATTTAGGCAAATAAATGGTTTTGATGAGGACTTCTTTATGTATCACGAGGAGTTAGAACTAGCGCATCGTGTAAAAAAATTAGGATACAAGATTTATTGTACGCCAGATGCAAAAATTATTCATTTAGGTGGCAAATCGTTGCCTAACGTAACAAGTGGAATAAAATGGTGGATGGAAGGACGAAATCTGCTTTACAAAAAAGTGCATACTCCCTTATATCATAGGTTTTGCAATAGTATTCATTACTTCTTTCTTCTATCGCGAATTATTAAGTTTAACATATTCAAACAAACAGAAAAAAAGATACAGTATAAATTGATGATTAAAGAATTGTTGAACAAAGAATAAATGATGGAGAGAATATGTAAAGTATGTGGGAACACGCATGGCAATCGTGAGTATGTAGCCCGTGAAATGATGTTTGGAATGCGGGATGAGTTCCTGTACTTCCAATGCACTTGCTGTGGGTGCTTACAAATAGCGGAGCCGCCTGCGGACTTGGCAAAGTACTATCCGAGCGATGGTTATTATTCATATAAGAGCGGTGCTGCACAACGAAGAGGACTCGTGGCAAGGTTGAAAAATTTGGTAAAAAGGTGCCTGATTGGTATGTATTTATATTTAAAGTTACCAATACAAAAATTGCCATATATAAGAAGTTTCAGCTGGTTATGGACACTGCGGTCGGTAAAAAGGACGGACGCCATTTTGGATGTAGGATGTGGCAGCGGTGCGCTTTTGCGGCAAATGAGTGATTGGGGATTCAAGAATTTGACGGGTATAGACCCCTTTATTGAAAAAGATATTTTGTATCCATCAGGGGTTCGGGTGTGGAAAACGGACGTTTATAATTACCCCCCCCCCCACCAACTCGCTGATAGTCAGCGAGTTACGACAAATTTTGACTTAATAATGTTGCATCATTCTTTTGAACACATGGATAATCCCCAAGCCGTACTAAAGCGGCTTGGAGAGTTACTTAATCCCAATGGACGGATACTGATTAGAATTCCTGTCGCAGATTCGTTTGCATTTAGAAAGTATGGTGTGAATTGGTATCAACTTGATGCGCCGCGTCATTTTTTCTTACACACGACAAGGAGTATATCGATTTTAGCTAAAGAAGCTGGGTTTATATTGAATCAAGTGGGTTACGATTCAACAGAAGAACAATTTCTGTGTAGTGAAAAATATTGTAGAGACATAACACTTTTCAATAAAAATGCGGCACATTCAAGGTCTTACATCAAATCCTGTCAAAAGCAAGCCAAGCAGCTAAACAAGATGAAAGATGGCGACCAAGCATGTTTTGTTTTGACAAAAAAATAAAATGGACGAAAAACAATGAAAAATTTACCCATAGGTATACAATCATTTGAGAAATTGCGAGAAAGTGATTGTTTGTATGTAGATAAGACGGAAATAATACATCGCCTTATCACATCAGGGAAGGTTTTCTTCCTATCTCGTCCGCGCCGTTTTGGTAAGTCGTTGTTAGTGAGTACGTTGGAGGCAATATTCAGAGGGCAAAAGGAGCTGTTTGAGGGGCTTTGGATTGAAGATAAAATTGATTGGACACAGTTAAATCACCCTGTTGTACGGATTGATTTTGGAGGCATAAACAACAAAACAACAGAGGATTTAAAAAAAGATTTTGAAAATGTCATTTTGCAAATAGCACATAATTATGGTATTACGTTGACGAGAACTGGCGCCGGTAGTTTTGCGGAATTGATAACAAAGATGCATACCACCACCGGGCAACAAGTGGTAGTGTTGATTGATGAGTATGATAAAGCCATTCTTGACAACATAACGAATATGGAAGTTATGGAGGGGAATAAAAATATATTGCATGATTTCTATCAGGTTTTGAAAGCCACAGACGAACATTTGCGCTTTGTTTTCTTGACGGGGGTCTCCAAATTCTCCAAAGTTTCGATTTTTTCGGGGCTTAATAGTTTGCGTGACATTACGCTCAATGCACAATTTGCTACGATTTGTGGCTATACACAGACCGAATTGGAGTTCTATTTTGACCTCTACATCGATGAGTTGGCTCAGGAGCAGGAATGCACCAAGCCGGAGGCAATAGAGAAAATTAAATATTGGTACGATGGCTACTCGTGGGATGGTGATTCTTTTGTGTATAATTCGTTTTCTACGCTGGTGTTTTTTGCAGACAAAGAATTTAAAGACCATTGGTTTGCAACGGGTTCTCCCACGTTTATAGTTAACCTACTAAAAGAGCACAATGACATCAAATCGTTGCTGGAACCAATCCATTTGCCAGCAGAGAAGTTTGACGGTTTTGACATTCAGGCAATAGACCCACAAATGTTGATGTTTCAAACAGGCTATTTAACCATAAAAAAGAAAGAGAAAAATTCATTTGGCGAATACAGATACACTTTGGGCGTTCCCAACGAAGAGGTGAGGCGTGCCTTAACGACCAATTTGTTTGCCAGCTATGCTGTGCTACATACTTCGGATACGGCTATGATACGTAGCCAAATGATGGACGAGCTGCTGGAGGGCAATCCGCAGGCTTTTGAGGGCAATTTACAAGCGCTATTTGCACATATCCCGTATCAACTATGGAGTACAGATGAAAAGTATTACCATTCCCTGTTGTTGCTGTGCTTGAATATGTTGGGTTTTAAGGTAGAAGCCGAAGTGAGTACAGATAAAGGTCGCATAGATGCAGTCTGGACGTGGAAGGAACGGGTAGTGATAGCCGAAGTGAAATATGCCAACAAAGGGAAGGTTGAACCACTTGTCAAGGCTGCCTTGAAACAGATACATGCTAACAAGTATTATGAACGTTATGTCGGTAAAGAAAAGCGAATAGCGTTGCTGGCAGTTGCTTTTACCGGCAAAGAAATTGGGTGCAAGATAGAAGAAATGTAAAAATTAAATATGCGTTATTTGGAAAGTTTTCGTCGCTTTTAGAGTTAAAATCTGCCATTTATGCCTCGCTGGTTTTCTATTTGGAAGATAACGAGTATATTCGTTCAACGCCTTTTGATGCGACATTAAACGGCAAAGATATAAAAAATAAAAAATGACCAACACCA
>BNXT01000086.1 GCA_025999775.1 Bacteroidia bacterium
CTATATATCTATTGAGTACGTATTTATTGCATTGCGGGTAATATTTCCACGCTTTAAATCTTTGTATCCAGCGTTTGATCATGGTTATTTCTTTTTAGTTTTACTTGTGTTGTGTCCACGGCAGTTTATTTTGATGTACCAACAAGAGTATCACGATACCCGCCAAAATAAACGGAATACTCAGTATTTGTCCCATTTTTAGCATGTAATGTACTTCCCATGGCTCTTGTACGGACTTCACAAACTCTATCAAGAAGCGCATACCAAATAGTCCAATCAGAAACCAACCAAAAATTTGTCCTTGTTTAGGTTTGCGTTGTTTATGCAGATAGTACCAATACAGGACAAAAAACAACACTAAGTAGCTCAAAGCCTCATATATTTGTGTCGGATGCTTAGGCAATATTTCGTCGTTAAGTTCAAAGATAAAGCCCCATGGGAGGGTTGTTGTGCCTCCATAAATCTCAGAGTTGAACAGATTCCCCATGCGTATAAACGAGCCTACCAAAGCAATGAGAATCACAATCCTATCCGTAAGGTACCAGAACGTTTCCTGGTGTTTACGTGCAGCAAGCCACAGCGCAATAGCCACAGCAATAGCGCCGCCATGACTTGCTAAACCGCCATCACGAATACGGAGTATTTCGATGGGATGTTGCAGGTAATAACTTGGCTCATAAAACAAACAATGTCCCAATCTTGCGCCAACGATAGTCGCTATGCCAAGGTACAACAGCAACGTATCGGCGACATTTTGTGTACGCCCTTCCTTAGTCAACATCCTTCCGCACAACAGAAAAGCGATGGCAAAGGCGCCTGCAAACATCACGCCATACCAACGAACTTCAAGACCAAAAATGTGGAAAGCCGTAGGGGTAACATTCCATGTAATATAGTTAAACATCATAAATTATTTTTTAGTTCTATCAAAAACGATCTCAGGGTCTTGAGTTGTTTTATAACTTCAAAATTGCCATTTTCTACTTCTTGGGTCTTTGTTTTCAGTCGTTCTTTAGCGCCTTGCAGTGTGAAACCTTGTTCTTTAACCAAGTGGTAAATCTGATGGAAATAATCCACATCTTTCGCTGTGAACAAGCGATTACCCTTATTGTTACGTTTGGGTTTTATCACGTCAAACTGTGTTTCCCAAAAGCGAATAAGAGACACGTTGACCTGAAACATCTCTGCTACTTCACCGATCGTATAAAACAATTTCTGAGGTATATCCATTGTTGTAGAGGTTATAATCAAGATAAACTTTGATTAAATTCTTGTGATTTTTCGAGGAGTCTGCTGTATTCTTCCGGAGTTACGTTATCAAATATGTAGTACACCGGATTCACTTTGATACCTTTCACTATCACTTCATAGTGCAGGTGCGTGCCGGTAGCTTGACCAGTAGCGCCCATGTAAGCAATAAGATCGCCGCGTTTCACACGTTGGCCTCGTCGTACAACCGTTTTACTGCAATGTGCATACAAAGATTGATAGCCATAGCCATGATTTATCATTACCATAATCCCATAACCGCCATAACTGGGTACATAGCCCACTTCTTCGACGGTTCCGTCTCCCGTAGCATAGATTAACGCTCCCTTAGGACCTGTAAAATCAATACCTGTGTGCATCCGAGATTCCTTAAAAATAGGATGTAAACGCATTCCAAACCCGGAATACAAGTTCGCATTGACTTGGTTAACAGGCAGGATTGCAGGGATGTGCTTTAATCGTTCCTCCTTTGTTTCAGCCATTTTATGCAAGGAATCTATAGATTTAGATTGCTGATACATTTGCAAAGTAAGGACAGCCACTTTTTCTGAAGTATTGATAATCATATCCACACTACCATTGCCTGCAAACTGATCATAGACACCCATGTCCAATAATCGTTGGAAGTTTTCAGGCGGGTCTGCTTCAAAGACCACACGATAGAGATTAGCATCCCGATTTTGTATGTCCTTTAAGACTTCGGTTAACATATCCACGCGATGATTCAAACTTTGGTATTGGTGTTGCGCCTGCCTCAAGTCGCGTTCCATCTTGCGTTCCTTGGGAGAGTCTATAAAGTAGAAAACAACGACCAAAGCCAATCCAAACATGACTATCACAAATAGTATGTAACGGATTGCAGTTTTCAAAATGTCCATCCGACCACGACGGTCTTCTTGAACCGATAGGGTGTGTACATCGAATACGTATTTTATTTCTTTTGCCATCTTATTTCACACGATGTATTTAGTGTAACATTGGATATTGGACACGTTTATTCATTGTTTCGTTTATATTTTCTAAGTCTCAATTGAAACACGCCAATAAGCGCTTCCATGATAATTCCTTTACTCATTTTAGATTGTCCTAATGTTCTATCAGTGAACACAATGGGGACTTCCGCAAGATTAAATCCTAATCTATGAGCGGTATATTTCATCTCTATTTGAAAGGCATAGCCCACAAATTTGATGCGGTTAAAATTGATTGTCTGCAACACCTGGCGTGTATAGCAAACAAAGCCGGCGGTAGCATCCCCGATAGGTATGCGTGTAATCAATCGTACATACTTGGAGGCGTAATAAGACAACATTACGCGTCCCATAGGCCAGTTAACGACATTCACCATACCGCCCACGTAGCGCGACCCTATCGCCACATCTGCCTTACCGTTCGCACAGACGTCTCGTAAGCGTAACAAATCCTCCGGATTATGGGAAAAATCAGCGTCCATCTCAAAGATATACCGGTATTGCTCATTTGCAAGAGCATACTTAAACCCATGAATATAAGCCGTGCCTAATCCCATTTTGCCTTGCCGTTCATTGATAAACAACCTATCAGGAAACTCCTGCATCAACCGCTTCACAATATCTGCCGTACCGTCGGGCGAATGGTCGTCCACAATGAGAACATGAAACGGATGCGATAAGGAAAATACTTTCCTTATAATCGCCTCTATGTTCTCCTTTTCGTTATATGTCGGAATGACTACGATACTATCCATAAACTCTCAATCATTGCAATTTGCAAAGATAGTAAAAAAAAATGAAACTAAAAAGATAAAAAATGCAACAAAAATTTGGTCAATCCAATTTTTTTTTGTTCCTTTGCAAAATATTATGTTCAACTTTCTAAAAAAAATAAATATCATTATGAAAAAAGTCCTTATTCTGGCTGTCGTTGCCATGTTTGTGTCGGTCGCTTGCAACAACAGCGCAAAAAACGAATCTAAAAGTTGTGACAAAACCAATGTAGAAGCTACCGGTGAAGCCGCAGCATGCTGCGATTCAACAGCAGTCGTTGTTACCGATACAACTGCTTCTTGTTGTGCTGCCAACAAAGACAGTGCAAATTGTTCAGGTTGTGCAAAAAAATAGCAACACCGAAACCAAAAGCAAGAATTAATACAATTCTTTAATTGTCTCTAAAAAACCCCGCAGACACGGGGTTTTTTGTTATCTAAACTAATCCATGGAATTAAATCTTACCAAGCCGCTGTGTGTTTTTGATATAGAAACAACAGGACTAATTTTAGCGACCGACCGTATTGTCGAAATTTGTTTACATCGTATTGATCCCGATCACAGCGAACGTACGCTCACGCTTCGACTCAATCCTACCATCCGTATTCCACGTGAAGTAAGCGCTATACATGGTATTTACGATCAGGATGTTGCTGATTGCCCAACCTTTAAAGCCGTTGCAAACGAGCTTGTTACTTTCATGAAAGATTGTGATCTTGCGGGCTACAATGCCATCAGTTTTGACATTCCCATACTTGTGGAAGAGTTTCTACGTGTAGGCGTCAATTTTGATATGACCAACCGGCGGTTTGTGGATGTACAAAATATCTTTCATCGCATGGAGCGTCGGACACTTTCTGCCGCCTATAAGTTTTACTGCCAAAAGAAGCTTGAGGGTGCACACGGCGCAGAAGTCGATACCCTGGCGACCTACGAAATCCTGAAAGCACAGTTGGATCGCTACCAAAATGAGCCTTACGAAGAGACAAACGGTCAGGTTTCATACCCTGTCATCAATGATGTAAGCGCTCTTGCTACGTTTTCTACTTTACGTAAAAATGTTGATTTTGCGGGCGTGATGGTCTATAATCAACAGGGGCTTCCAACTTTTAACATTGGTAAGCATAAAGGGAAGCTTGTTACCGACGTATTTAGAACAGAACCTTCGTACTACAATTGGATGATGAATGCTGATTTTACACTCTATACAAAGAAAATCATTACCGAAATCCATAATAATATGGTAAGCCCTAAATTGTAACTAATACGAGCCATGAGTTTTTTGTATCCAGCCGTTTTGTGGGGTTTGTGCGCAGTGAGTATTCCTATCATTGTACACCTCTTTCATTTTCAAAAGTTACGGAAGACCTACTTCTCGAACGTGGCTTTATTACGAGAAATCACCTACAAAGAACAGCGTCGCAGTCGTTTGAAACAATGGATTATACTTATTTTGCGTATTCTCATAATCATCGGGCTTGTTTTGGCGTTTGCACAACCCTATTCTAAAAAGCGCACCTATAATATACCACAAACAGGGCTTCACTATGTTTCTCTTTTTGTGGACAACTCTTTCAGTATGCAGACCTCGGATGATGGCGAAATTCTTTTGGAACAAGCGAAAACTTTAGCAACACACTTAGTTAAACAGTACAAGCCTTCCGATAAATTTCACATTCTTACTCAAGATTTTTCTTCAGACTATCAGCGGTTTGTATCACAAGAGGAAGCCATTGCCCATATATCTGAACTGCAAATGTGTCCTTTTTCGTACCGTTTATCGGATATATTACAACGGCAGACACGTATGTTTACGGATATTTTAGATAATTTTCACACCCTGCACTACATCTCTGATTTTCAGAAAAACACCATGGATGATGTTCCGGAGACCTTTGTTACCGATTCTTTGTGCAGGTCATTTTTTCATTGGATCGGCGGCACACAAAATGATAATCTAACGATTGACAGTATCGTCATGGATGCGCCGGTTGTAGAGGTTAATACTACCGCGACCGTGCGTGTTTCTGTAACCAATCATAGCGCCCAATCCATTGAGAAGGTTGCGATACGATTATGGATTGGACAGCAACAAGTTGCTTTTTCGAGTGTTGACATTCGCTCAAATGAAACAAAATTGGTTGATATTCCGTTTCGCTTAACCTCAACAGGTGTAATACAAGGTTTTGCCGAGTTGACAGACTATCCGGTACAATTTGATGATCGCTTTTATTTCACCTTGCAGGCGGTTTCTAAAATCCCCGTACTCCTTGTTTTTGATGATAAAATCAATCCCTATATAGAAAAACTCTTTGCACGTAATACGTCTATTGAACTCCATTCAACGCAGCTCAAATCGCTTGACTATGCCCGATTGAAAACCACCTCTTTAGTAGTCTTAGACCATCTCCATAATCTGCCAACAGGCTTGCAGTATGAATTGCAAAATGCTATGAACGAAGGTGCTCATGCGCTGCTCCTCCCCTCTCAAAAATTGGATTTAGCCAATATCAACCTGTTTCTACAAGCCGTATCCGGTTTACAATTGGATAGTTTATCAAACACGCCGACGACCCTATCTGAAGGGCTATTTGCCGATAAACTTTTTCGTAATACCTTTCAAAAAATTCCGAAAAACGTGGAATTACCAACTATTTTCAAGCATTACCCTATTCGTATGGATGCCCATTCCAAAGCTGTGCCTATTCTGAAAAATAAGGATCTATCGGTATTTTTGTGCCGTACGCCTCACGGCAAAGGCGCTTTGTATCTATTGTCTGTACCCATTGATTCGTCTTACAGTAATTTTCAAGATCAACCTTTATTTGTAGTAAGTCTGCTCAATATGGCATTACAAAATTCGCTCCAAAATCAAATGCAAACGTTCATTTCCGCCAACGAGACTGCCGAAGTTACGCTTAACACGGTTGATTTAGTAGGTATCAACGAACGTTTGATCATCTCATCGGAAGCGGATAAAACGTTTGAGGTCATTCCTAATATTCGCCGACAAGGGCGTACCGTATTGTTGAGTACCTTTGGGACTATCCGACAAGCCGGGAACTATGCTTTATCTGCACAAAACACCTATTTGTCCGGTATTTCTTATAATTACGACCGCAAGGAATCCAATTTAACCTGTTTGTCGCAAACAGAACTCCGGCGCTGGTTAAAAGAGCATAATGTATCTATGGCAACGGTTCTATTGTCAAAAACAGACGGTAGCTTGAACGCACAACCAGAATCACCGTTGGCACAAAGCACGCTATGGCAGTTTTTAATAGGGTTCTGTTTACTGTGTTTGCTTGCAGAAATCGCACTGTTACGCTTTTGGAAATAATATACGGTAAAAATG
>BNXT01000087.1 GCA_025999775.1 Bacteroidia bacterium
TACTATGAACCGAGCAAAGTATTTTACATTGTGTGTTATGGTTGTGTTAATGCAGAATTGCGTAACTGCACAAACGAAGAGTGTTAATCTTGATAGGCTGTTCTATACCGTCACGTATCGGATGCCGCCTATAAAGCCGTTAACGCCTATGCTGTTTACGTATGCAGTCGTTGTGCGTGCTACCAAAAGTACGGAACAGCGTGTTTCGCTGGGAGAAGTACAGGATGCTTTGATTATCTCAGGACAAGAAAAGCTTGATCAACCCGACGACGCTATGGTTGTAGCAACACTTTCACTTGGCAATCTTGTAATTGGAACCAGCAATGTGAAAGAGCGTAAAGTAGAGAAAAAAGATAACGCTGGCAAAGTAGTTGGTGTTGACTATTTCTTTTCATGTGTTGTTGAATATTCTTTTGAAGCGAGCTATGTGGTACAACGCGGTACCGAGATACTTGCCGAAAACAAACGTCATTATGATCCCCACACAAAACTTGTATATTCCAGTGCAGAATATACAACGCGCAAAGAAGCCGCCGATTTTTGGAGTAACAATCGCGATGTTCTTATACCCGAGCTTACATCCAACAATTCGTTGCAAGCCGCGCGTTCTCTGGGTGAATATTTAAGTGGATACTATGGGTTTCCTATTGTTTATACGAGGAACAATATCCTTTGGACTATGCATGAAAAAAAACATGATGAAAATATTAACTTTCAGGAACATTGCAATGCGTTGAAAACACTCATCGAAGCTATGACGCCGGAAGTGGGATTAGATGCTACAAATGCTGAGTTAATAGAAATCATTGACTATTTTAAGTCTATTCCTGAAAAATACACGGATCCCAAACATAAAGCCGACACGAAGTTGCGCTATGCCGCATATTACATCTTATCCAAGATTTACTACAACTTAGACGACCCTATAAACGCCACGGTATATGCTGAGAAGTTGGTAGAAAACGGCTACGACGCCAAGGATGGCAAAGGCTTGATCAAGGATGCCGAGGAACTGACTGCGATACTAAATAGAACCACAGTTATCAAAACCCGACATTTTTATCCGGAGGACTACAAGTAGAATCTGTAGAATGATTATTTATTCTCGCACTCAATGTCGCAATAGTCGCCATGGATCTTGATAAAATTCTTTCAAAGGCTCAAAAATACTGCGATTATCAGGAGCGCTGTACGGCAGATGTGCAACAAAAACTACGTACTTGGGATGTGTCTGCACACGATGCTACACAAATCATCAATTTGCTGACCAAGGATGACTACCTCAACGAAGAACGTTTTGCTACAGCATTTGTAAGGGATAAAATTCTGCTGTCTCACTATGGAAAAAATGTGGTTAAGCAACAACTCCAACTGCGAAAGCTCCCTACACACATCATCACGCGGGCGTTGACCTCCGTCCCCGACGACGAGTATCATAAAGTACTACAACACCTGCTCGCAAAACGTCAATCCACACCTTCACATCGTGCCAAACCGGATGACATCAAACAGCAACTTCTGATTCACTACGCCATTGGACGTGGGTTTGAATATGATTTAGTAAAAAAAATCCTATATTCGGTACGTATCGCAGATATTTCGCCACGACAATGAACGCCGGTTTCCATCGTACCAAAAGAGAAGAGATTGAGAAAAATCCATAAAAGTTAACTTTGTAGTTTGCAAATTTAAAAAAAATTTGTAACTTTGTAATTCGGAATGGATAGTAAGCGATAAAAAAATAGCAATGATATTATGACAAAAGCAGAACTTGTAACGGCGATTTCAAAACGCACAGGCATTGATAAGATGACGATCTCAGCGACGTTAGAAGCTTTCATGGATGTAACCCAAGATACCTTGAAGCGCGGCAATGCCGTGCATCTAAGGATGTTCGGCAGTTTCTGCCTGAAACACCATGCCCAAAAAAATGGACGCAATATCGCAAAGAATACGACTATCGTTATTCCTGAGCATTATACGCCATCGTTCAAGCCTGCAATTCAGTTTGTTAAAGAAGTCAAAAGTGTTAAAGTAAAATAATTATGCCAAGCGGAAAAAAGCATAAACGCCACAAGATGGCTACGCACAAACGTAAAAAACGTTTGCGCAAGAATCGTCATAAGAAGAAATAATTTACCATTCAAATAGTTCTCAAGGTGCTTTGTAAACACAAAGTTCACACATTTTGAATAAAGAATTTATCATTCATGCCTCAAATAATGCTATAGAGATAGCCTTGTTCGAGGATAAGTTATTAGTAGAATTTCATCGTGAACAAAACGATGAGAGTTTCTCGGTAGGAGACGTCTATTTAGGTCGCGTTCACAAGATCATGTTAGGCCTCAGCGCTGTATTTGTTGATATTGGAGCCGACAAAGCAGGTTTTTTGCATTATCTTGATCTTGGACATCAAGTAAAGGATGTGTCGCGATTAGTTGATTTGGCAACGCGACAAAATGCAACCCCTGAGCAGTTAGATATCAGTCGATGGACACTCGGAGAAGAGACGCCACGCTCCGAACAACTAAGCAGTATGGTCAACCAAGGTCAAAACGTCTTAGTGCAGATCTCCAAGGAGGCTATCTCAACAAAAGGACCGCGTATAACCGGAGATTTGTCTATTGCAGGACGTTATCTCGTTCTGATTCCTTTCTCCAATAGTATCTCCGTATCCACTAAAATCAGGTCTTCCGAAGAGCGCAACCGATTACGCTATATCATTCAAAGTATTTTGCCAAAAAATTTCGGCGTTATCATTCGTACCGTAGCTGAGGGGAAGACCGTTTCCGATATTGACACCGATTTGAAAGAATTATTGGATAAATGGAAGCGCATTATACATCAGCTCTCACATGCAAAACCTCCTAAACTACTGCTCGAAGAGCAAAGTAAAGCCATTAAAATCATTCAAGACCTTTTCAATGCCGATTACAATCAAATTGTGGTGGATAACGAACAACTTTACGATAGTATCTCACGATACCTCAACATCGTGGCGCCGGAGAAAAAAGACATCGTTAAGTTTTACAAAGGCTCAGAGCCTATTTTTGACCATTACAACGTTACCAAACAGATCAAATCCAGTTTTGGAAAATTAGTTCCGATACGTCGAGGCGGCGCATACTTAGTCATTGAGCACACCGAAGCGCTGCACGTCATTGATGTCAATAGCGGTCATAAAATGGACAGCGATGCTTCGCAGGAGGACAACGCACTCACGGTCAATTTAGAGGCTGCTACTGAGATAGCTCGTCAGCTCAGGCTACGCGACATCGGCGGAATCATTGTCGTTGATTTCATTGACCAACGTATTGCCAAAAACCGGCATATCCTCTTTAACAAGATGATCGAATTGATGAAGAACGACAATGCCAAACATAACATCTTACCGCCCAGTAAGTTTGGATTGATACAAATCACGCGTCAACGCATTCGCCAACAAACCAGCATTGAAGTACTTGAAAAATGCCCTGTTTGCGACGGCACCGGCTCTGTTCGCTCGAATTTACTCATTCTCGATGATATTGTAACCGACCTTGACTATCTTTATCAGCACAACCATACGGACATCACGCTGGAGGTCAATCCTTTTATCTACGCTTACTTACTACACGGTTTTTGGAACTATCGCCTGCGCTGGTGGTGGAAATACAGGCATTGGTTGAAAATCACCAAATCAGCAGCTCTGCATTACTTACAATACCGATTCTTGGACGCCACCGGCGAACAAATCAAGCTTCATCAATCACCCGTTGAGTAAAAGTCATGAAAATCCTCATCATTCGCTTTAGCTCCATCGGAGACATCGTCGTAACAACACCCATCGTTCGATGCTTGAAACAACAGCTCAAATGCGAATTGCACTACCTCACAAAGCCTGTTAATAAGCAATTATTAGAAGCCAATCCCTATATTGACAAGATTCATACGCTTGACAACGACGGAAATATTCCTTTTGCAGTTTTACGTAATGAACAATTCGATTATATTGTTGACTTACACCGTAATTTGCGCTCTCTACGTGTCAAATTAGCTTTGAGAAAACCGTTTGTCGTTTATCGTAAACTAAACCTGCAAAAACTCTTGCTCGTTCTGTTTAAACTTCACTGTCTTCCTAAAAAACATTTAGTTGACCGCTATTTTGATTGTGTTCACCGACTTGGCGTTCACAATGATGATCACGGTTTAGATTATTTTATCAATGACAGCGACCGTATCACTACCGAACTACCCAATTCTTTTTTAGAGCAAGGATTCATAGCCATTGCCGTTGGAAGTCAGCATATTACCAAGCAACTCCCCGAAGACAAACTGATTGCGATTGGTCGGCAACTCCCCTACAATATCGTTTTGTTAGGCGATCGTAATGACCAAACTAAAGCTCTATCCATTGAAAAAGCGCTTGGAAGCAAGGTGTTTAATGCTTGCGGAAAGTTTAGTATGAATCAATCGGTATCTGTTGTTCAGCAATCGAAGGTGTTGTTGTCCGGTGATACAGGGCTAATGCACATTGCGGCTGCGCTCAAACATCCTATTGTAGCTGTATTTAGCAATACGGTACGTGATTTCGGAATGTACCCTTACCTGCCATCTTCGATGCAAGACCGTTATACCTTGGTCGAAGTAGAGAGCCTTACGTGCCGCCCCTGCTCCAAAATGGGTTTTAAACAATGTCCTAAAAAACATTTTCATTGCATGAAAGATATTGATAATCAGACTATTATAGATGCTTTAGAGCATTTTTGTAAAAAATCTACACCCTTCTTGTAACTTATTGTACACCCTGTTCGTCTTAATAATAAAAACAAGCCCACTGTCTGCTAAACAATGACACGAACTGAATACAACCACTGCGTTGATATATATTCCGATAATATCTATCGCTTTATCCTGAAGCATTGCAAGGATAAGGACTGGGCATCGGATGTCGTGCAGGATGCTTACGTTAAACTTTGGGATAATGTAGAAAAAATAAGCGCCGATAAAGCTAAATCCTACTTATTCGCAACAGCACATCACGCTATGATTGATGATATTCGCAAGCAAAAAGTATATCGCAATTTCGTCGATTTTGCGACCCCGACTACGCCACACTACGAATACCAATACTCTGATACGCTTGAAATCGTGAATAAGTTGCTAGACCAAATGCCATCCGATCAGAAGTCCGTGTTGATGTTGCGTGACTATGAAGGCTATAGTTACGAAGATATTGCCGAGATTACAGGGTTAAGCTTGTCGCAAGTCAAAGTTTATATTTTTCGAGCAAGAACGGCGCTTAAAAATAAGTTAGTAAAAATGGACAACCTAATATAAAAACAGCTATGATCATTCACCGTAACAATTATGAGGCTTACGTGTTAGACTATCTTGAAGATCGTTTAGACGCTGATAGTTGTGCTGCAATGGAGGCGTTTTTATCGGAAAATTCAGACGTTGCCGATAGCCTCGTTGATTTATCGGACGCCACGCTCCCAAGCGAGACAGACATAATTTTTGAACACAAATCATCGTTATGCCAGTTGACGCAGCTCATCGCAGCCTCCGATGCAGAGTTTGAGTGTTGGGATAACACACAACCTACACTACCTCAAGAACGCATTCCCTACCCACACAAAACAACGCTATATCACAAGCGGGTAACACTATTTTCTCGTACTCTCACAACGCTTGCCGTTGCCGCTTCATTGATTCTGGCAATTGGGTTCACCGCTATCTTTTGGCAACCTACCGATGATGCTGTTGTCCCGTCTATTGTAGCTGATAATCAGCGCTTTTCCGTACTACCTGTAGCGCCTATTATTTCTACTCAAAGTCCCGAAATTCCAAGTGAAACCCCAAGCGCCGAAGTTGCAGAGGTTACTACCCAAAGGGCAACGCGCCGCCGCTTGACGTCCACGGAAGCCATAGAGGTTATACCCCCTGTTCGTAACGCTTCTCAAGTCGTTACAATTGCCTCAACAATAATAAAACCTACTATAACCACAGATTTAGCAATCTGTCCACAGTCCTACTTTTATGGGAAAACAATTATTGTCATAGACAACGGTAGCGTTCACAACAATATTGATAATGATATTACTGTGGGAGATCGGTTGTTGGCTTCCGCTAAAACGTGGATAGGAAATCAAATTCGTCCTTTTTTACAAGAAACCGGTCGGCAATACTACGAGAAAAAAGCGGAGTTTGAAAGCCACCCGCTCGCGACTTTCTTGGTGAATAATTAGTCTATTGATTTTGCTCTTTCAGAGCGTTTTGTTAATTGTTCATTATTTGCGTGTAATTCAAAAATTTTATGTAAATTTGTATTGTGCAAAGGGTATTGGGT
>BNXT01000088.1 GCA_025999775.1 Bacteroidia bacterium
CATACGCCTGAATACGCTTTTGAATTGAAAGTTTCATTAGCTTTATTTGGCGAAAAAAAATTAGATTCTATCTTACACATTCCTGAATATGGTTACGAATGGAAACGATCAGAATTCTTGTTACAAAATGATTTTCTAATTCAACTCGAAGTAGAAACCACCAAATAAAACTATCATGCAACACCTCATCAACAAATATTATGCTTCCAACAATTGGCTTGTGCTGTTAGCGTTGTTTCTGATATACGCCCTTGCGCTGACATTAGAGTTTAATTTTCTGTTTACCGACCAATACTACGCCGACCCGCTCGTGGCAAGCGGTAAAAACATGGAGTTTATCCAAGAGCGCCTCGCCAAAGTCCATAGTACCGACTGGGTGAATTACCCGTTGGCATTAGTGGTCATCTTATTTCCGGCGTTCGCCGTGGCGTTCTGCCTCAATATCGGCGTCCTGTTCAATAACTACAAACTGCAATTTCAATCGGTGTTTGACGTGTCCCTGAAAGCGTCCGCAGTCTTTGCTATCAACTATTTGTTAGCCGTCATTCTCAAAATATCCGGTGTGATAAACCTGCCGCGTGCCAGTATCAACGACACGGTCGCATTTCAATCTGCGCTGACATTCTTCGATGTTTCGCAACTGCCATATTGGCTACTCTACCCCTTGCAATGCGTTAATATTTCAGAAGTAGTCTTCATTCTGTTTCTCGCTTACGGTATGAAACGGCTACTTGATGCCAAATACCTGAGATCGCTGCTTTTTGTGCTGCTTTGGTACGGCTTAGCCCTATTAGTATGGATTGTTTTTACAGTCCTTTTACAAACCATCAATAACTATTAACTCCATCCTTTATCCTTCTTGTCGTATGCAACGAAAACGCTCTATAATCCTAATCCTCGCCGCCTTTTGCCTGATGGTATTGATGGTCGGCTATATCCTGTTTTACCATTATCAAAAGAGGCATCGTTTAGAAACACAACTGCCCGATATAACCTTAGTCAATTTGGACGGTTCCGACTACCTTCCAACCGTGCACAACAAACCCTTTGTCTATACGTTTATCAAGCCCGATTGCCACTACTGTTTGGATGAGGTCGTAGATATTTCTACGCAACTCATTGAAGAGAAGCCTGTGGATGTCTTTTTCATTTCTGCCGAGCCGTTAGACGTGCTCCGTGACTTAGCGGCGCCATTTGAGACGCATAAAGTACGGTTTTTACAGGATAAAACGCAAAAGCTAAGTCGCTACTATGCCGTAACCGCATTCCCCACTACCATCGTGTTTTCCAAAGAGGGCTTGCCACTCAAGAAGTTTGACGGCACGGTGGACTTAGCCCATATTTTGCAAGCCTTGCCGGATGAATAGAACCATCAAAAGAAGTTTAGTCAGGCAGCAAGACCAATCCGATTGCGGCGCCGCTTGCTTGTGCTCTGTCATCAAATACTACGGTGGTAGTGAGACCATCCTGAAACTGCGGGAGTTGAGCGGCACCGACAGTCAGGGCGCCACGCTGTTAGGGCTTAAACACGCTGCACTTGCTGTGGGCTTGGATGCCGAAGGCTATGAATCAGACATCACCGGACTGATTGAACACAATAAACCCGCTATTTTACATGTTATCAAAGACCAATTGGAGCATTTTGTAGTCTTCTATCGCTATGAAAACAACCTATTCCTGATTGGCGACCCCGCACAAGGACTGTCGTACTACACCCGTAACGACTTAGAAACGCTTTGGCAGTCGCACTATTGTCTCGTTGCAGAACCTAATACACAGTTTAAAACTAACGCTACCTCTCGTACGGAAAAAATGCAGTGGTTTCGGCGTCTGCTCAAAGACGATGTAAATATCCTGCTTTCAAGCGTCATATTGGGTATTGTGCTTGCTGTGTTAAGCATGGCAACAGCCGTGTTTTCACAGAAGCTCATCGACACTATTATACCATCGAATACACTTCACAAATTGTTTACCGCAATCGCTTTTTTGTTGTTCTTACTAATCCTGCAAACCGTACTCAATTATTTCCGCGGACGCTTATTATTACAGCAAAACAAGGATTTTAACAGTCGCATTGTTGCTTTTTTTTACAATTCGTTGTTATTCTTGCCCAAACCGTTTTTCGACACTCGTGAACTCGGCGATATGATTGCGCGACTCAATGACAGCGCCCGCATACAACGGGTTATCGCACAAATAGTAGGCAGTTTGTTTATTGATTTAATCACGGTAGTCGTGGCGTTTGTAGTGATATTCAGCTATTCGGCGACTATAGCTGCTATTGTTGCCTGTTTTGTGCCGTTGTATTTCCTTGTAATAGGGCTACAGACCTCTAAAATCAGGCAATTGCAGCATAACGTGATGTCTCATTATGCACAGTCGGAAAGTTTTTACATGAATACAATCAAGGGTATCAATGATGTTAAAACACATAATCAACAGCGAATGTTCAGTCAGTGCGGACAAACGATTTACACCCGATTTCAAGACCAAGTTTTCGTATTAGGGAATACACAGCTCAACCTATCGTTTGTGTATGGGTTGTTAGGTATTTTTTTTACGGGCATGGTCTTAATGGTTGGCGGTACCGCCGTCATGGGCGGTCAGTTGACTTTGGGCGCTTTCATGGCTTCTTTTGGGTTGGTATCCATGCTTATTCCGGCAGTGTTGAATTTAGCCTTAATGTCGATAGCTTTAAACGAAGCTACGGTAGCGTTTGACCGTATGTATGAGTTTTCCGGCGCTACAGCTGAAAACATGAACGACGGACTTGCAATAGACGAGATAGCATCACTCTCATTACAGCACATCAAGTTTCGGTTTCCCGGACGTAAAGCGCTTTTAGAGGATGTTAATTTCTCCGTAACAAAAGGCGAGATAGTAGCCTTGACCGGCGAATGTGGCGGCGGCAAAAGTACTGTTGCACAGCTGATAGAACGTTTTTATACACCAGAGAGTGGTATTCTGAAAATCAACGAAACCATCAACCTAACCACTATAAACCTGCGTCAATGGCGACAATTAGTAGGCTATGTGCCTCAAAATCCGCATATATTTAACGGCGCTATTTTAGATAATCTCCTTTTTGATAACAATGAATTGAATATCAACAACTTAACGGACTTTTTAGAACGCCATCAGTTGACCTCGTTTTTTGAACAGTTCCCGATGGGCATACACACATTGGTCGGCGAAAAAGGCTTAAACCTATCCGGTGGACAAATACAAATAGTATCGCTCATCAGAACCCTGATACGACGACCTCAACTATTAATTTTGGACGAAATATGCTCGGCAATGGACAGTAAAACGGAGCAAATGGTACTGCAACTATTGCGTACTATGAAGCAAAGCACGGCTATTTTGTTTATCACGCATCGCCTCTATATGTTGGATGGGTTTGCCGACCGTGTGCTCCGCATGGAGCACGGGGTAATCGCCGAATTGTCTGAATCAGGATTTGCAGGATATGAAAATAATGAATAATGAACAATGTGGAGGAATTTTCAATTCCACACTCCACACTCCACATTCCACACTCAATTCGATAGCTCCTCAAAAAAAGATTTAACCTATTTATTGCAACATAGTTGCAATAATAAAAAATTTTTGTATCTTTGTGCTTCTAAATATGATAATATCATGGATAAACAAAAAAGAAACACAAGAAGTAAGCGCCTCATCATGGATATTTTGGCAAAATCGCCTTCTGCACTGTGTCACGAGGATATCGAAGGGCAATTGTCGGAAAAAATAGACAGAGTAACTATTTATCGTGTTCTGCAAGGTTTTTGCGACGACGGCAAGGTGCATAAAATCATTGATGAAAACGGAAAAACGTACTATGCCTTGTGTCATGAATGTTCCGAAGGACATCATCATGATAATCATCTACATTTCCGTTGTTTGAAGTGCAACACGGTTTCTTGTATTGAGAAGTCAATCACTATCCCAAAACTGCCGTCGGGGTACAGCGTATCAAACATTGCCTATCTGATTTCGGGCTATTGTCCCAAATGCGTCGTCCAAATGGCGATTGTTCTATTAGTGTGTTTGATTCCGTGCAATTTATTTGCGCAAACTCATACGCATTTTGATTTGGGAGAAGTAGTGGTTTCGGGCAGTCGTTCCAAATTAGATGACCAGAGCGTAACCAATGTAACAAAATTAAATTTGGTTAACAGTGCAGAAACTCAGGGATTTTCGCTATCCCAAAAGTTGGCGGGAGTAGCTGGGATTAGCAATTTTAGCACAGGAACAGGCATCGGGAAACCTGTTATTCGCGGATTGAGCGGTAACCGGATAGCTATTTTCTCGCAAGGCATCCGCATCGAAAATCAACAGTGGGGCGACGAGCACGGCTTGGGATTGGATGAGAACGGTTATGCCGGAGTGGAAATCATCAAAGGTCCGGCGTCCCTCTTGTACGGCAGCGACGCTTTGGGCGGCGTTTTATATTTCTCTGACGCTCTCTATGCTCAAACAAATAGTATCGAGGGTTCGCTTGGCTCGGAATATAACAGCAATACTAACGGTTGGCGAAACACCGGCGCCGTCAAATTGTCTAAAAATCGTTTTCATTGGAATACTTTTGGAGGATACACCACGCACACAGACTACAAAGACGGTAACCATAATGTCGTACCTAACAGCCGTTTTCATACCGGAGATTTCAAAACATCGTTGGGCTATACCGGCAAGACATTTATCAGCGCTCTGAAATATAGCTTTTTGAACGAACACTATGGTTTGACCGAAATAGAAGAAGATGTAGAGCCGATAACGAATGGTCGGCGCCCCGAATTACCTTATCAGGCTTTGACCACGCATATCCTCAGCGCCGAAAATACCTATTTCTTTGAAAATACCTCCAAACTGAAAGTCAATTTTGGCTATGTTTTCAATAATCGTAAAGAATTTGAAGACGGAAATGTTGCCGCATTGGACATGAATTTAGGCACCTTTTCTTATGACGCCAAATGGTATTCCCAAAGATTAAACAACCGCTGGACGTTCACGGTTGGCAGTCAGGGAATGTACCAAACCAACACCAACAAAGGCAAAGAATGGCTAATTCCCGATGCCACAACCACCGATATAGGACTGTTTGCTGTGTCGGATTACTACTACACCGATAAATCCTACTGGCAAATCGGTCTGCGTTTGGATGGACGAACGATTGATGGAAAACAGCACGGCGGCGAAGATGTGGAAAGCTATTTCCCGAAATTTTCGGAGACTTATACGGCATTCAACTTTTCCACAGGTATTGTTCAATCGCTGGCGCCTAATCTATCATTACGTGCAAGCCTTTCTTCGGGCTATCGTGCGCCCAACATGTTTGAACTGTTGAGCGACGGCGTTCATGAGGGTACTAATCGCTACGAAATAGGCAATCCCGCACTAAAAACAGAAAACAGCTATCAGGTAGATGTTTCGTTGGATTATAAAAATGAACACGTTGAGCTATTTCTAAACCCCTATTTCAACTATATCCGCAACTATATTTATTTGCGACCTTCGGACGAGATTTTGGAAGAACAACCTGTTTACTATTATACCCAAGCCGGCGCCTATCTCTACGGCGGCGAGGCGGGATTTCACTTCCATCCGCACGCGTTTGACTGGTTGCATGTGGAAGGTTCTTACAGTAACACGTTTGGGGAACAAACCGACCGGCAGGATTTACCGCTTATGCCGTCACAAAAGTTAAACGCCACCGTTCGCGCACATTTTTCATCTAAAAATTTGCCTGCCACTAAATTTCTTCGGAAAGGTTCCGTCTATTTGCAAAATCAATATTCATTTGCCCAAAATCGCATTGCCGAATACGAAATATCTACTCCTGCATACAATTTGGTAAATGTCGGACTCTCATTTGAAGTGCATTGCGGCAAACAAAAAATCAACTTCGATGCAGCAATAAACAATCTTTTCAACCAAACGTATTACGACCATTTATCGCGCTATAAACAGGAGGGTATCTATGACCGAGGACGTAATTTGAATCTTCGGTTGAGTTTGCCTTTTCAATATGTAACAGAATGAACTTAATTGCGGAATTACGATAATTTTTTTCTTCTTACTTTTCCTTTTGTCTTAATACATTTTCTTGTTCATTTTCTTTTGTGGCACCAAAAGAAAACGAACCAAAAGAAAAATGCTTGCTAAAAATAACAGTCGCACACCCCTGCGCAAGCTGCAGGGTTTTGTGCGACGATTTTTAGCGATAGTGTATCACTTCGCTACGCTCGTGAT
>BNXT01000089.1 GCA_025999775.1 Bacteroidia bacterium
CCCATAAGAATTATTAATTGTTTGGAATGACTGCTGTTGTGGCACTTGATGGTTAATTTGTTCGGTCTTATTATTATTTTCGGTTATAGTCGGGCGTCTTTGCTCTGCAGATTCACCACTTATCAATGAAACGGCAACAGCTGCACACGATTTATCTACATCGTCCATCGTAAACATTACAGGTTTGGTACTGCTTTTTACAGTTGCCGTTTCCACATCTATTAAGCGAGCAGATACAAACTGTTTTGGTCCAACTTTTCCAACTTTTGCAACGCAAACCAATTGTACTCCAAATTGTTGTCCTAATTGAGAAATTTGATCATCATTCACAGCTCCTGTACGTTGATACTCCTGCTCTTTGTTCAATTCTTTCATAAAATCGGCAGTACGTTCTACTGCAAGATAATTACTTCCGTTAACGATTGCATCTACGAGGTATGCACCAATAAATTCGTTAATACCATTGTCTTGTCCTCCTGTTACATAGACGGCTACTTTTTGTTTGGTTTGTGCAAAAATAGATGCTGATGCGATTACACAAAAAAATGCGAGATAGATTTTTTTCATTTTTAAAGTTTTAATTGTTTATAAATATTAAAATTTTTTTCATAATTACGGCGGATACATTTTCCATCGCTGTTCTTGCTGCACGTTCAGGTGTATTTGATCCGCCTTTTGTGCAATTTCATCATGATAAACACTTTTTTGCTTGTGATTATCAAATAAATCAACCACCACATCAACGTAGGCAAACATCAGATTGCCCTGTTGTGGCTTTAATTCACGTATGCTTGCTGAAAGTATTAATTTAAAATCTGCTTGTTCAACATCATTCACAAAACTGCAACCGTTTCTTGTCAATTCACCTTTTATCTTGTTGGTTATTAGGTTGGATGTATCGTCGAAAATAGCTTCTTTACTCTCTACATACACATAGACCCCCTGCGCCAAACGAGCCAGTATTTGCGTTGCTTTGCTGCGCAAATTTTCCGATTTTGCTTGTTGCAAACTTTCACTATCGGCGGCATCAATCGCGGTCAGCAAATCCTGTGCATAACGCACTTTGGCGAACAGTGGAATTGCTTCCTCGCACTGCTTGCGGGCTTTGGATTTCTCGCCACTTTGTTCCAATTGCTCGGCAGTGGATAGTCCGCCCTCAACTTGCTGCAAAAGCATACCTATGTTAGCTTTGTAGTAACCTGCAAGTTCATATTTATTGACATAAGCGAACGCATAGATAGTATTTGCGGTTTTATCATAATACGATTCTATTTTTATGCCTACTATTTCGGCATCCGAAGACATTTTGGCTTCGCTTGAAAATCCTTCGCTTTCGGTGTATTTGCCATTGGTATTTTGTGTAGCAATAGTGCTTTGCGTTTTTGCCTCTATCTTTACACGTATTTTCTTGACAAGCTCGGACTGTGCGTCGTTTTTTGTCCGCTCCACAAAGTCCTGCGAAGATTGACCTTTATCCACAATAGTATAAGCAAGACCGGTGTAGAAAGTTTCGCTCGGATAGCGTAACTCTCGTGCATCCTCATTGAGCCAAGCCGGTGGTGTGCTCTGTCCAAAAAGAGCCAGAAACATCGACAAAAAACAGAGTGTTGAAACAATCTTTTTCATTATTCAGCAAAACCTTCACGTACAAATTCCGTTACTTTATTAGCGTATTCTTGTGCAAGTTGTGTTTCTTTGACAGCATTTTCCATTGCTCGAACGCGTGCTTTTGATGCTGATTCTTCATCAATGATATAGAACGTTTTGTACTCTCTTGTGCCATCAGATTTCTCTTTTACGATGGAAAAACTTTGTTGAAGAACGCCCTTAATTTCCGCCTCTACCAAACGCTCATAAGCGCCGTAAAACTTGTCAAATTCGCCCTTTCCTGATGTTTGGTCAAGATTCACATCGGAGGCAATGCGCCCTTTTACAGCAGAACTCGCACGTCCGGCATACTCCGTAACGGCATTATTGAACGCCGCTTGTTTACATACATTAACGGATTGACAAGCCGAGACTTCTCCCACAATCTCATAATTGTTTTCATTCGAATTGAGTTTCTGGTAATACTCCAACAACGCCACATCAATTGTCTTGGCACTACCCGAAAGTTTCCACCCGTCCTTGTTAAATTCCTTTTTTCGGTCTTTAAACTGCTTGTCCCGTGCTTTTTGTAACTGTTTGTCTTGCTTTTTCGATTGTGCAACTACACTCTCTGGAACAACTGTAAGCATAAATACAGCGACCAATGCCATGACAGCAATTTTTAGATAATTTTTTTTCATAATTTGATTGATTTTTGTTTTGAATTATACTGTTTTTAAATTTTCGTTTTTGGGCATAAAAAAAGCGGACTTAATATCCGCTATTGAGGTATTCGACGACCTGTAGATCTAAATAAGTAAGCCCGCAACTGCGAGCGCTCACTTATTCCTGTGGTCTTCTTTAACGTGGTAATTTAGGAAGCAAGAATAGCTAAACGCTATTTCAATATGTTAAGATGGTGTTATTTCTGTGTTTATGTGTTGGTTTTATTATTTTTGCAAATTTACAACTTTTTTTGGAATTGACAAAATCTTTTTTTTGAGGGGGTGCGGAATTGAGTGTGGAGTGTGGTGCGTGGAGCGTGGAGCGTGGAGCGTGGTGCGTGGAGTGTGGAGCGTGGTGCGTGGAGTGTGGAGCGTGGAGCGTGGAGTGTGGTGCGTGGTGCGTGGAGTGTGGTGCGTGGTGCGTGGTGCGTGGTGCGTGGAGTTCGGTCGTTTTGACAACTGCTTCAGCAGAAGTGGAATAATTTAAAAAATTTATGTATCTTTGTGGAAACGAATAGCTCTAATGAATTCCTCTTTTTTATCCGATTTAAACGACGAACAGGTTTCCGCTGTACAGCATCTTGACGGACCTTTGATGATTATTGCAGGCGCCGGTTCCGGAAAGACACGCACGCTGACCTACCGCATCGCCAATCTTTTAAACCACCAAATAGAACCTTTTCATATCCTTGCTCTCACGTTTACTAATAAGGCGGCTCGTGAGATGCGTGAACGCATTTTTCAACTCATCGGAACCGAGGCTAAACAAGTGTGGATGGGCACTTTTCACTCCATCTTTGCAAGGATTTTGCGTATCGACGGCGCATTGTTGGGCTATACAAAGAATTTCACTATTTATGATACGGACGATTGCAAAAGCTTGATACGTACCATCGTTAAAGGACAAAATCTTGACCAAAAAGTATATTCCGCAACTCATGTACTGCACCGCATATCATCGGCAAAAAGTAATCTTATTTCACCGCAAGACTACATCGAAAACGCCGATTTACTCATGCAGGATAGCAAAGCCAATCGTCCGATGTTAGGCGAACTTTATGCTATTTACAATGCACAACTCAAACGTCAGGATGCAATGGATTTTGATGACCTTTTATTCAATACTAATTTACTGTTCCGTGATTTTCCTGAAGTTTTATCCAAATATCAACACCGTTTTGAATATATCTTGGTTGATGAGTATCAGGATACCAATTATGCCCAATATCTGATCATCAAAAAGATAGCGGCAGGACACCATAACCTCTGTGTGGTGGGCGATGATGCACAAAGTATCTACGCTTTTCGTGGCGCTAATATTCAAAACATTCTCAATTTCAAAACAGATTATCCGGATTTCAAGACCTACAAATTAGAACAAAATTACCGTTCTACAAAAATGATTGTAGCCGGCGCTAATTCTGTCATTGCACACAATAAAGACCAAATTCACAAGGATATTTGGACGACTAATCCCGACGGCGACCCTATCCACTTGTGGCGTAGCGACAGCGATAAAGCGGAAGGATTATGGGTAGCACGGACTATTTTTGACCAACGTATGCAGACCCACGGCAAGAACTCCGATTTTGCCGTTTTATACCGTACCAACAACCAATCGCGCACCATTGAAGATGCGCTGCGCCACTTGAATATACCCTACCGTATCTACGGCGGACAAAGCTTCTATCAACGCAAAGAAATCAAAGACTTACTGGCGTATTTTCGGGTTGTTGTCAATCTTAACGACCAGGAAGCGCTATTACGTATCATCAACTATCCTGCACGCGGTATTGGACAAACAACGATTGACCGTTTACGCATACTCGCCGATGAACATCAGACTTCAATATGGAACGTTCTAAATACTCCCGCTATTCTCGCAAAGAGCGATTTGAAGAGCAATGCAGTGAATAAACTGTCAGATTTTGTCGTAATGATCAAAAGCCTGAACATTCAGGTTGCTACTACCGACGCTTTTGACCTTGCTACTCAAATTTTGAATAACTCCGGTCTAAAACAAGCGCTCAAAGAAGAGGATACCTTGGAAGCCGAAGGGCGGCTGCGCAATATCGAAGAGTTGATCAATGCCGTCAAAGACTTTACGCTAACCGAACAAGAATTAGTTGATGAATCCACCGGTGAAATTATCTTTGTTAACAATGCTTTGCGGACACTGGATGAATTTATTCTCAACATAGCGCTCCTTTCGGATGCCGACACGGACGATCCCAACGATAATGACAAAGTAGTGTTGATGACTATTCACGCTGCCAAAGGGTTAGAGTTTCCGAACGTGTTTGTGGTAGGTATTGAAGAAAACCTGTTTCCTTCAGCTATGTCGGTTACAAACCGAGCCGATTTGGAGGAGGAACGTCGATTATTTTACGTTGCCATTACGCGGGCAATGAATAACTTGTATCTGAGTTTTGCAGATAGTCGCTTTGTATGGGGTCAATATTCTTTCTGTGAACCCAGTCGATTTTTATCCGAACTTAACCCCAAATACTTCGATCGTCCGGATATTTTACAAACTACTAATGCTCTACGGGTATCCAACGAGCCTCAATATTCGGAACCGTCGTTTGCGTTACATCGGAATCCGACCCATATATCGCAGCGAACCGCTCCATTACAGAGAACACCGGTGCAAACGCCGGCGTCCGTAAGCAAAAACTTGAAACCGATAACACCTACAGTCTCGCAAAATAGTTCTGCATCAACGAACACTGTGTATAACGTAGGCATGGTGGTACGACACAGTAAATTCGGAAAAGGTACTGTTATAGAGATTGACTCCAATTCCGAGAAAATTATTGTTAATTTTGACGAAAGCGGCAACAAAACACTGCTCACTAAATTTGCCAAACTTGATATTAACAATGAATAATGAACAATAGGTGGGGTTTCCTGCCCCTTTTTCGTAATTGAAAATTGAGAAATGTAGAAATTCCCCCACATTATTCATTGTTTTGTATTATCTTGTTAATCCTGTTAATCTTATGAAAATCTTGGTTCAGACAATTGTCAATTAAATTTTTTTTTGCAGCTACCGTTTCAATAATCTCTTTGGAATACGAACCGGCATCCATACGAGCATTCCTGATTTTAATAGCATGGTCAAGCAATATTTTATAGGCTCTAAGTAGTGTCTCTGCCTGACAAAGTTTTACATTAGCATTACCATCTCTGTTTTCGTAATAAACTATCATATTACCGATTGTTGCTACACCACCAAAGTAACCGGAAGTGGATGTTACGGTCGTATTAGCAGTTGCCAGTTCGCTAAGTGATCGCAGGAGGGTATCGGGGCTTGGCACCTTGTTATTGGGAATATTTTCAAGAGCCAAACGTAAATGTTGGTCAATATCTTCAGCGCAACCACCTCCACAAAAGAAGATATTAAACCATGATCGAACAATGTCGCTGTACCGATAGCCACAAGACGATACCCTGTTACCAAGCTGTTTATCAATGAGGTCGCCAAGACCACTGCGAGTAAACTCTTTGTTTATGAAAGAAATTCCTGCAAAAGAAGTAATGTTTTTGGAAATTTTTTGTAACTTTGTCATCGGAAAATTCACTTTTGTTGTTTAGCGCACCAAATTTAGTGAAATTTTTTCAAACTGCAAAGCGTTGCAAGTGTTTTATTTTCAACGCTTTGCTTATTTTTGTTAATTTTTAGTTGCGGATTTAAGGCAAAATATGACTATCCGCATCGTGTCCTATTATTTTGTCCTGCAAGGACATTACTTTTTTAGCTTACGGATGTGTAATAACAACTTCTTTTTAGTCCTGCAAGGGCGACACTTTGGCGCATTTCAAGTATCGTCCTCGCAGGACACGATGATGCGGATAGCCATATTTTGAAAACAAGTATATTCAAAACCACTATGGTGAAAGCAATATGGTTTGCGACAATTTGAAATGCACCCTTTCATAG
>BNXT01000090.1 GCA_025999775.1 Bacteroidia bacterium
GTGATTTGAATTAAAGATTGCTTCATTAGAATCGGAAATTAAATGTAATTGAGGGCACCATACCAAAGAGATAGAGTTTCTGCGTAGTCGCCACTGTTGGGTCTTGGCTGTCTCTTTCAAACATAATCATCCAAGCGTTATGTTGGTTGTAAATGTTATACACGCCAAAATTCCAGTCGTAATCCCACTTTCGGGAAGGTTTGACTTTGCTTTTAAGGGTATAGGACACATCCATACGGTGATAATCGGGCATGCGATAGCTGTTGCGGTCGGTATAGACCGGTATATAAACGCCATCCACGTAGGAGCGACCGGAGGGGAAGGTGGTAGCGTTGCCAGTATAATATACCCAATTCATGCTAATAATGGAGCGTTCCGAGAGTTGCCAATTCAGGACGATCGTCAAATTATGCGTGCGGTCGTAGGGCGCTAAAAAATATTGATTATCGTTTACTGTGGCTATTTGTCGTTCACTGCGCGAGAGCGTGTAACTAATCCATCCATTGAGTATGCCGGACGGTTTTTTTACCATAAACTCAGCGCCGTAGGCTCTTCCGGTACCGATACGTACTTCCGAAAATAAATTCGGGTTCAATAGAATTTCTGCTTGGTCTTTAAAATCAATGCAATCGTAGATTTTTTTGTAATATAATTCTACGGAAGTTTCCCATTTATTTTCTTTAAAATTACGAAAATAGCCCACCGAGAACATGTCTGCTCTTTGAGGTTTGACGGTAGGACCTGTTGGAAACCATACATCTAAGGGATTTCCCATGGACGAGCTGGAAGCTAATTGCATATATTGTACGGTGCGGGAGTAACCGGCTTTGACCGACTGTTTATCGTTGAAGATGTAGGTTAGTCCCACACGCGGTTCCAGATTCCACGAAGTATGATAAATCTCGCCACGTTTGTAGTATTTGGTTTCTTTGAAGTTGTAGTTTTCGTCGTAGAAATTCACGGTATCTGCGCCAATATTGAAGAAGCCGTTAAGCCGAAGCCCATATTTAACGAGGAGTTTCGGGCTTACATTCAGGTCATGACTTATGTACAGTGCATTTTCTAATGTGCGTAGTGTTGGCAGTACGACTTGTGAGGAGACCGTCTCCGTGCTATCGAGCCAACCGCTGACCGACATTGATTGGCTTGCTTTACCGAGATTGATTTTATGAAAGGTTGAGGCGCCGCCGAAATACAGTGTATTATTGGGCGCTATTTGGTAGATAAAATGTGCTTTTAAGCCATAGTCCACGATTTTAGAGTCCCATCGTACATCAAACAAATTGTCTTCACTCATAGCTACGCCGTAGTCATATACGGAGGATAGCAAGCTGACGTTAGAAACAAACCGACTATTATAGGTGTGTCGCCATATTGCAGACGCCGTTTGATTACCATAGTCAAAGCCCATCAAGCCGCCGTCAATAGCGACAACATCAAGTCCTTTGTAGGCGGATAGTTCTAATTGGTCTTTTCCTGTCAATTTGTGGGTAATTTTTACATTCACATCCCAGAAAAACAGGCGGGAATTTTTCGCCATATCGCTGTTTGCCAGCGGCAAGAAGAGGTCGAAGTAGGTACGGCGTCCTGCTATCATAAAGTTCGTACGATTTTGCCACAGGTATCCTTTTACGGTCAGGCGGCTTGATAGCAGTCCAATACCGCCGCTACCCGATATTTTATCGCCACCGCCATCGGTTTGGATGTCGAGTACGGAGGCAAGTCGTCCGCCATGTTGCACAGGCATATCGCCTTTATACACGGTAACATCTTTGATGGCGTCGTTATTGAAGACCGAGAAGAACCCCAAGCAGTGGGAAGCGTTATATACGGTTGCACCATCCATCATGATTAGGTTTTGGTCGGGCGCTCCCCCGCGTACGCTAAAGCCGGAGCCGCCTTCACCGGTACTCATAATACCCGGTAGCAGTTGAATACTTTTAATAACATCGACTTCGCCCATCAATGTTGGGATGGTGCGTATCGTTTGAATATTAAGCGTTACGGCGCCCATTTCGTTTTTTGCCACATTGCGATTGCCGCGTACATCCGTAATCTCGACCGCTGATAACTGTTCGGCGGACGGTGTAAGCGTTACGGAAAGCGTCAGGTTTGCTGTAACTGTAACCTGTTGCGTCAGATTTTCGTGTCCCAAAAACGAGAACACTAATGTATAGTTTCCTTTTTTTAGGTTCAAGGTGTAATTTCCGTTTAGATCAGCTACAGCGCCTGTTTTCAGTTCTTGCACATAGACAGCAGCTCCGACGAGGCGTTCCCCATTAACAGCATCCTTGATAGTACCCGTAATTGTAAAATTATCTTGTGCAAAGAGCGTTCCTGATGCTAAAAGCATCAGTGATACTATATAGTGTTTCAATTTCAAAATCGAAGGTTTTTGTTTTATAGAGACGCAAAGGTACGGAATTTTTTGAAACTAACCAAGTTGATTAAAACAAATTGGGTTTTGCTCCAATTATTAAAAAAAAATAATTACCTTTGTAGTGTAAAAAACATAAAAATCATTCAAAGTTGTTTTGTATTCCACTTAAAATTCGCATTATGCTACGAACCCTATCGAAAAAACTCACAACGATCATCCTTATCTTAGTGTTTGGTTTTACTATGAAAGCCCAAACACCCGACAAGACGTTCGAGATTCTCAAGAACTTAGAAATCATGGGTGCTACATACAAGCAGGTATATCTGTTTTACGTTAACGAAACCAATCCCGGCGCGCTCATGAAGACAGCCATTGATGCGATGTTACAAAGTCTTGACCCTTATACCGTTTACATTCCGGAAGCCAATATTGAGGATGTACGGATGCTCAAAGAAGGGCAGTACGAAGGCATTGGCAGTATCATCATGCAACGCGACAAAAAAACCTATATCGCTGAAGTGTATGAGCATTTTCCGGCACAGAAAGCCGGTCTTAAACCCGGTGACCAGATACTCGCCATCAACGGTACTGATATTGCTCAAAAAAACATCGAAGAAATAAGCCACCTGCTTAAAGGACAGGTGAATACTACGCTGACAATTAACATCATTCCTTTAGGAGAGAAAGAACCCAAAGAAATGTCAATCCAACGTGAAGCTATTCATTTTGATAACGTTACTTACAGCACGCTTTTCGAGAATCAGACCGGCTATATTCGCTTAGATGGGTTCACCGAAGGAGCAGCCAAGGAGTTTAAAGAATCTTTCCTTAAACTCAAAGAACAAGGCGCTGATAAGTTAGTCATTGACCTGCGTAACAACGGCGGCGGACTCATGAACGAAGCTATCAGTATTGTCGCACTGTTTATTGATAAAGGATTACCGGTGGTTAGCATGAAAGGCAAACAACAGGAAAACGACCAAACATTTCTCACCGAAAACGATCCCTTAGATAAAAACATCCCTATCGTGGTATTGATCAATCGGTCATCAGCCTCTGCCTCGGAGATTTTAGCTGGCGCTTTGCAAGATTACGACCGTGCTGTAATCATGGGTCAACGATCATTTGGTAAAGGGTTGGTACAGAACATTGTCCCTTTGAACTATCATGCTCAGCTGAAAATCACCACCGCAAAATACTATGTCCCAAGCGGACGTTGCGTACAAGCTATTGACTACGGCAATCGCGACAAACAAGGGATTGCTCATAAGCTTCCCGATTCGCTGCGCACTGCCTACAAAACACAAAACGGACGGACTGTCTATGATGGCGATGGTATCGAACCCGACGTCGAACTCGCTACTAAGAATCTGAGCGACATAGCGACCTCCCTGTTAGAAAGTTACAACATCTTCGATTTTGCCAATGACTACGCATTAAAACATAAAACAATCTCACAACAAATTAAGACATTTAACCTTTCCGACAGCGATTTTGATGCGTTTTGTCAATATTTGAAGATCAAAAATTTTGACTATCGTACGGATATCGAAAAAAGCATTGAAACCCTTTCAAAATGTGCCAAAGACGACGGTTATTATGACGATCTTCAGAAAGAAATCGGACAGCTGAAAAATAAATTGACACAACGTAAGGGACAAGATTTGCAGATTCATAAAGATGAGATTCTTATGCTCCTCAATACCGAAATCATCAATCGCTACTACTATGAGAAAGGTGCAATAGAATACTCCTTAACCAAAGATACTGACTTACAAGAAGCGCAGAAGCTACTGTCTGACCTTGAAAAAGTCAATAAACTATTGCGATGACAACGCAATATCACCTGATATTAGGCTCTCAATCGCCACGTCGTGCGGAACTCTTACGGCAAATGGGCTTAGATTTCGAGGTCATGCCTCTCAACACGGACGAATCGTACCCTGATAGCATCGCCCCCAAAGATGTAGCCAAATACATCGCTAACAAAAAAGCCAACGCTGTAAATATGGCGTCCTTAGCGGATAACAGCCTGCTGATAACCTGCGATACGGTGGTTCTTGTCGGCGCTACGATACTTGGAAAACCACATTCAATACGCCAAGCTCGTACCATGCTTGAACAGTTGTCGAATAACAAACATAGTGTGATAAGCGGTGTTTGTCTCAGAACAAAACATCAAACCGTAAGTTTTTCCGACCGTACCGATGTTTGGTTCAAAGCATTAAGTTACAGTGAAATAGATTACTATACCCAACACTATCAAACACTTGATAAAGCGGGAGCTTATGGTATTCAGGATTGGATTGGACTTATTGGTGTCCGGCGTATCGGCGGCTCTTTCTATAATGTGATGGGACTACCTACACAGAAACTCTACGACCATATAGTACAATTAGATCGTAGCAATGTTACTGCTAAGCGCTAATCATAATGGGGGACAATTTTCTATTTTCCGATGGTTTGTGCCGCTTCAATACGTTGCAAGGTTTCTGCTTTACCGAGGATGTTCATCACCTCGTTAAGGTGCGGACCCACTGCAGCGCCCACTAAGCATATCCGTAAACAATTCATAAACACGCCCGTTTTGAGATTATGTTCTGAAATAAATTGCTGTGTAATTTGATCAAGGTATTCGGATGAAAAATCGTCGATTTGTTCCAACATTTGAGCATAGTTATTCAATGTTTCTGACATTTCTACCATCCAATATTTTTTAACTGCTTTTTCGTCGTATTCCACCGGCGCACGAAAGAAGAAGTAGGCTTGATCCCAAAAATCAGTCGCAAAATTCAAGCGATCCTTGACTAATCCTACCATTTTTTCAATCTGACTACGATTAAAAATATCAGTCGGAACATGATGTTGCAGGATTGGAATCACAGCATCTGTAATGCTTTCATTAGATTGTCGAATGAAATATTGATGGTTGAACCAATGTGCCTTAGCGACATTAAACTTAGCGCCGTGCTTACTCACGCGTTCTAATGAAAATTGCTCCACTAATTCATTCAGGGTGAATAGTTCCTGTTCGCTACCCGGATTCCAGCCCAGCATTGCGAGGATGTTAATAACGGCTTCGGGCAGGTAGCCCATTTCTCGGTATCCCGACGATAGTTCACCTGTTTGCGGGTCTGTCCATGCCAGCGGAAACACCGGAAACCCTAATCTATCACCATCGCGTTTGCTTAGTTTACCGGGTCCTTCAGGTTTAAGAAGCAACGGCAGATGGGCAAATTTCGGCATTGTCTCTTCCCATCCCAAATAGCGATAGAGCAGCACGTGCATTGGCGCTGATGGTAGCCATTCTTCACCACGAATGACGTGTGAGATTTTCATCTTGTGGTCATCCACGATATTCGCCAAATGGTAGGTCGGCAGTTCGTCGGACGATTTCCAGAGCGCTTTATCGTCCAAAAGACTTGAATTGACGACGACCTCTCCACGAATAATATCATGCACAACGATGTCAATATTTGGTTCTATTTTGATACGTACCACGTATTTTTCACCGCTATCGAGGCGGCGGCGTAGTTCTTCCTTGGGCATGGTGAGTGCATTACGCATGTGCATCCGTGTAGAGGAATCGTATTGCACGCCGGCATTACCGCTCTGTGTACGCATCGCTTCCAATTCTTCCGGCGTGTCAAAAGCTACGTAGGCTAAGCCCTTATCTAACAATTCATTCACATATTTACGGTAGAGCGCTTTACGTTCACTTTGTCTGTAAGGACCATATTCACCACCTACACCAACGCCTTCATCAAAAGTAATACCTAACCATTTGAAGGCTTTTTGGATGTATTCCTCAGCGCCCGGCACAAAACGATTGCTATCCGTGTCTTCTATGCGCAACAGAAAATC
>BNXT01000091.1 GCA_025999775.1 Bacteroidia bacterium
CCGGGAGGATTGTCGGGTAGTCTTACCGTTGATGATTTGAAAAAAGATAACTATCAGGCGTATGCTCGTAATAGATTATTGGCTCTGAAAATCCGTTATTGCGCGCATTTTCTATCATTTTGAGCGTCCCGCGTCCCCACGACTCTATTTGTCCTGAACGATAAAATACGTTGGCAATAAGTTTATTTCGTAGTCGAGAAGTGTGCTGTTGCTTTAATTTGTCAATACTCAAGGGCGATAGTAAAGTACCTTCGTTCCACAATTCTAACGAGTTATCAAATACTTTGATTGTGAAAAAAGTATTGCCACCATAATCGCGGTGAATGATTGCATTAAGAATTGCCTCGCGGAGGGCGATTTCGGGATACTCCAAAGTTTCAATACGCTGCAAGCCTTCATAGCTGTATGTACGCTGTAAATACTTGGACTGTAGCACTTCCATAATCCTATCCGGCATCAAAAAAAGCGGACATTCTATCACATCGTCTGTTATTAAGTCCGTATTGCTATTGCCCCGAAAACGACCTATTTTGCAAATTGCTAAAAAACAATATTTCACAGGTTTGCGAGCAAATAACAGCATTGCCGCCCTTGTTAAAATCCCTTCTTTGTATAATCCTAAATTTTCAAATAATTGTTGATGGTCAGCTTCGTTTATGTCTGTTGGCAATCGATTATTTTGAATGGCTTTGCGAACAAACGATTTGATAGCCCCACTATCAATGTCGTCCCACGATGCGTTGGCTACCGGAATTTCGTCCCACGTCAAATTGTTTGATGTAAGAATAAGTTGCTGCAACGCATTCCCTTTCACTTCCTGCGTTGTAGAACCATTGCGAATGTAAAATCGACCGTGATATGAGATAGGGTAGGCACTTTTTCGTATTTCAATTTCTATAACTTCTAATTCTTTTTCTAAAACGATGTGCACTTCAGCATGTACATCAGTACCATTCCTGATTTTATTGGGTAAATCTTCCAGCAGTTTTTTTGCATTTGTAACTCCGCAAACATTTCCATTGTCAGCAATACCAACGTACAACTTGCCACCACTCGTGTTTGCAAAAGCCGATACAGTTTTAAGGTGGTCGTCGTGCCAACTTTGCTTAAATTCAATATTTTGCGATTCTTTTAAATCCATTATTGCTGCCTATTTTTTATCTAAAATCTTTCGTTGATTTTCTGTTACCTTTTCTGTGTTTTTTCAATACTTACTTTTTGTTCCGTATAACTTATTGGGTAGTGTCATAAATCGACTTATTGCATTATCTTACCTCTAAATTGTAAAATGCTACGGGACGATCAGCCTTTGCAATTTGCAAAAAATGCAAATTGCTTTTTTCATCTAATTCTCTTTCGGAGAAAACATTTTTGATATGTCGCGAAATGACTGATACGTACCTGTCAAATAGCATTACCATTTGTGCCTGTGTAAGCCACACAGTCTCATTCTCTACTAACACTTCCAACTGAATGGCGTTATCCGGTTGATAAAGAACTATTTCGTTTTTAATTTGATCGTACAATGCCAGTAGCCTCTTGTGCCTCCAATACGCTCCAATACGCCGGCTTGTTTTAATTTTTCTATGTGTTTTTGCACTACGGAACGATTAATATTTAGTTTTATCACCATATTTCTGACTGAAATTGTGTTATCTTGTTGTATGAGTTTGAAAACCGCCGATTGTGCTTCAGTTAATCCACCTATTGTACCACCTATTGTACCACCTATTTGATCCCCTTCCGTAATTTCCGTTTTATCTACATTCTCATCAATCGTTTCTATTTCGGCTGTGCTTGTTTTTTGTTTGGTGTAGCTATATGTTACTAAAAAACCATTGGGTATTTCGGAAAAATCAAACTGCATTGTCGGGTAAGTGGCAATTTCTTTTCTGATTCGCGTAAACCCTGTGCCGTATTTTTCTATATCTCCGGTAAGATAAAACATTTCTGCCAATAATCTATTACGAGCATACGCCTGATAGTTATCTTTTTTCAAATCATCAACGGTAAGACTACCCGACAATCCTCCCGGATTGAAAAAAGTAATTTTATTGTCAAAAATTTTGATTTGCACATCAAAAGGGCTAAGATAATCCCTATGAATAAGCGTATTAAGCACAGTTTCTTTCAAGGCGCGAAGCGGATATTCAAAAATTTCTGTGCGCTGTGTAGGATAACCGTTGATTTCAAAAGCCACTTTGATTTGCGAAATCAAATATTTCATGGTTTCATCAACCGCCTCAAAAAGTGGCAAGCGCAACATTTTATCATCAATTATCATTTCGGGCGTTTTCAATCTACCCAAATGCACATTGTAAGGAACGTCTTCTTTGGCAAAGAGCAGTAACGCTGCGTTTGTTATTTGCTCTTTGTTTATCAGCCGAAGTTTAATAAGGTCATCTTCGGGAACGCCCGACAAACCGAATCTTCCGGTACTATTCACCTTGTCTATAAACCTGACAACTTTCTGTTTATCAATATCTTTCCAAGTTGCGCCTATAGCTGGATAAGCATCCCACGACACCTGCAACGATTGCAAACTCATATCGGCTATTTCAAGTGCGGATAATTGATGATTGGAATTTTTTACTCGCTTAAAATACCGTCCTTTAAAAGCAATCGGTTTTACAGGAAACTCGCCAACAAAGAACTCAACCACCTTTGCTGTTGGCAAAAGCAGTAAGAGTTTCAATCACTTCATCGTTAAACCCCGACTTAAATTCTATATGCTCCGTTTCAATAAGCATTTTATTGCATTTTCTTTATTGCTTCTAAAATTTATCAGGGCAACCGCATCAAATTTACGATGACCAACTACCCCGTATGGGGGTACAATTTCGATAACCCCGTACAAGCTTAGCGCAGTGCGGGGTATAAAGCATCGCCTCCTCCCAGCCAACCCCGAAGTGGGTTGAATTTATTCATCTTGCCAAAACCATTTTTCATCCTCATCAATGCCGTTTTCTTTGAACAATCTTTTTATCTCATTGCCAAAAACTTCTACTTTATGATGTTCTTGTTGATTTTTGATGTACTTTATGATGACATTTTTTTCTTTGTAGAACTGCAACCCACTACGGGGTTGTAGTGGGGGAGATGCCTTATACCCCGCACTGCGCTCCGCTTGTACAGGGTTATCAAAATTTAACGCCTTCCGGCGTAACAGACGGAAGCAAAATTGTATAATATCGTTGAATTTTGGTGCGGTTGCCCTGTTTATTTTTCGGAGCGCTTTGTAATTTGGATTATTTTTGTATATTTGCAAATAATATTGTGCTTATGCTATTCTTGTTCTTCATATTAACCCTGTTTGTTCTTTACCGTCTGTCTGTTAGGCGGGATAAAAAACGTGGTTACTGCTATATTATGCCTGGCGTTTTGGATGATGGTGAAACTCGTAAAGTATATTTAGATCCCAACAAAGACCCTGACAAGCCAGAAATCACCATTACTATCAACGGTAAGAAGGTTGATATTGATAGCGTTACATCTTAAATCCTTATAAAATTTAAAAAGTGTGTTATTTTGAAGGGTGCTTTTCAAATTGTCGTTTTTGTGTATTCCCTAACGGGAAAAACGGGTATGTGCAGATACTTATCTCTATTGATATACAAGTCCTAACGGACTATTTTGCCCGTAGGGCATTCACCTTTAAAAATCGTCGCACCGCCCTTCGACTACGCTCAGGGATAGCGGTGCGCTGCCGGTCGTTGAGCGTAGCCGAAACGACCGACTTCTTTTTAACCATTTTTAACATTTCTATTAAACAATTCAAAAAATTTATGTAAATTTGCACCATAATATAAACAAATAACGATACATTATTATGCCCGATTCACGTAATATCAAAAGAGCACGCCGCATATTGTCATTTGACTATGCACTAAAGCGGTTGTTGCGGCAGGAAACCAATTACGATATTTTGGAGGGTTTTTTGAGCGAGTTATTAGGCAGACACATCAAGGTGAAAAACATTAAGGAGGGCGAAAGTTTGCAAGACAACATCGACGATAAGCAAACGCGGGTGGACATCTTGGCGGAGGACGCTGACGGCGAACTAATCATCATTGAGGTGCAGTACCAGCACGAAATAGACTATCTGCTGCGCGTGCTCTACGGAGCCAGCAAGCATTTGGTGAAGCATATCCACAAGGGCAACCCCTACTCCTCCATCAAAAAGGTGTACTCCATCAGCATCCTCTACTTTCCGCAGTTGCACCACGACAACGAGTACATTTATCACGGCAAAACGGATTTCAGGGGCATGCACACAAACCAAATACTTACGCTGACCAGCAAGCAGCAGCGCGCATTCAGCAAAATTGAGGCGGGCGATTTGTACCCCGAGTACTACTTGCTGGACGTAACGAATTTCAATGATGTTGCCGCAAACACGCTTGATGAGTGGATTTACTACCTGAAAAACAACAAGGTTGAGGACAATTTTACGGCATTAGGCTTGGATAAAGTGCGTGAGATTTTGGATTACGATAGTTTGTCGCCAGCCGAGCAGTGCTCTTACGACAAGGCAATTGACATCAAATTAGGATGGGAGAGCGCCATAAACACTGCAAAAGATGAGGGGCGCGATGAGGGTAAGGTTGAGGGCATAGCTGAGGGCGAAGCCGAGCGAGCACAACTGCAAGAAGCTCTTACTGCCGAAAAAGCCGAAAAAGCCGCCGCCCTTGCTGCCGAAAAAGAAAAAGCCGATGCCCTTGCCGCCCGCATAGCCGAATTAGAAAAACAACTTTTATCAAAACAATAAATTTGAGTGTGAAGTGTGGAGTGTTGAAATTCCCCCACATTATTCATTGTTCATTTTAAAATCATGGTTCAGGCAAACGGCGTCTTCACCACTTTAGCTTTGAGCAGTTTTTCGCGTACTTTAACAAAAATCTCCGTCTCAAGTTTAGCAAAAGCCGTTTTAACATAGCCTGTACCGATGGCTTTATTGAGGGATGGCGCTTGCGTGCCCGAACATACCGTACCTATTTGAACGCCGTTAGCGTCGCAGAGTTCATAACCTTGACGTGGAATACCACGGTCGATCATTTCAAAACCCACCAATCGTCGTTGTACACCTTCGGCTTTCAGTTGTTCCATCTTCGCACGGTCGATAAACGGCTTATTATCAACGAATTTCGTAATCCAACCCAAACCGGCTTCTATCGGCGAGGTGGTATCGTTGATTTCATGCCCATAGAGGCAGTAGCCCATTTCCAAGCGCAAGGTGTCGCGTGCGCCAAGACCTGTTGGTTTGATACCATATTCAGCGCCCGCATCAAAAACGGCTTTCCATAGTTGTGGCGCATCGGCATTGTTAACGTATATCTCGCAGCCACCGGCTCCGGTATAACCCGTAGTGGAAAAGATAACATTGGAAATACCGGCAAACTCAAGCACTTTGAATGTGTAGTACTTCATATCTACCACATTTTCTTTCGTGAGTTTTTGCATGGCTTTCAATGCCAGCGGACCTTGAACAGCTAATTGAGCGTAGGATTCCGAGTCATTGTAAAATTCCGTACCTATATTTAGCCCCATTTCTTTAGCAATACCGCTCATCCACGCATAATCTTTGTCAATATTAGCAGCGTTGGGCACCATGAAATAAGTTTCGGCGTTAAACCGATACACTAACATATCATCAACGATACCGCCCTTACCATTCGGTAAGCAAGTATATTGTACTTGTCCGTCCACCAACGAAGCCACGTCATTGGTTGTTACTCTTTGCAAAAAAGCCAACGCTTTGGGACCTTTTGCCCAAAATTCCCCCATGTGTGATACGTCAAACACACCAATAGCGTTACGTACATTAAGATGTTCCTCAATCAATCCCGAATATTGCACGGGCATGTTAAAGCCTGCAAATTCGACCATTTTAGCGCCTAAAGCAATGTGATTTTGTGTAAATGCGGTTGTTTTCATATTTAGTGTAGTTATTTATCTTATACTATCACAAAGGTACAAAATTTTTTGAAATATGGATTGTCTGAATCAGGATTTTCAACAATGAATAATGAACAATGAATAATGAACA
>BNXT01000092.1 GCA_025999775.1 Bacteroidia bacterium
AGGATTGCATACTCTTTTTAGAGGATGTGGACGAACAGCTGTATCAAATAGACCGTTTGTTATTGAGTTTGCAGCGTGTCGGCGTGTTTCATAAAATAACAGGCTTGGTACTTGGGCAATTTACGGAGGGGCAGCCGGTCGATATTTTGACTGTTACAGAAAAGCTCAAAGAACAAGGACGTTTGAGCGAAGCCGGCGGCGCTTACTATATATCTCAACTCACGGCACGTATTGCATCCACAGCCAATATCGAGTACTACGCCCGTATCGTCGCTCAAAACTATATCAAACGTCGATTGATTCAAATATCGTCCGATATTACACGCAATGCCTACGATGAAACGGTGGATGCGTTAGAGGTTTTAGATGCGGCGGAAGGTGATTTGCTATCTATCGGTGAAGAAAGTTTTCAAAACGATTACATGGATATGAAAATGTTGGTACAACTTTCCATTAAAGAGGTTGAATCTGCGCGTTCCGCCAAAGATTCCGGTATCAGCGCCAATGCCGTGCCGTCCGGTTTTGCGGAATTAGACAGGCTAACAAATGGGTGGCAGAAATCCACGTTAATCATCTTAGCCGCGCGTCCTGCTATGGGTAAAACTGCTTTTGCCTTGTCCATGGCTCGTAATATTGCAGTCGAACAACAAAAAGCCGTAGCGTTCTTCTCTTTAGAGATGTCGGCTATTGAGGTGGGTATTCGTTTAATATCAGGGGAAACAGGTCTCAATTCCCAAAAACTCAAAACCGGCAACCTGCGTGATGACGAATGGGTGCAATTGTCGGCAAAAACCGACGCTTTATCTAAAGCGCCTATTTTCATTGACGATACTGCGGCGCTCAATATGTTTGAATTACGGGCAAAATGCCGTCGATTAAAACAAAAGCATGACATTAAAATTATATTTCTTGACTATTTGCAGTTGATGCAAGGCAGTCATGAGCAACACGGCAACCGTGAACAGGAAATCAGCAAAATATCCCGACAATTAAAAGCATTGGCTAAAGAGCTTAAAATACCAGTTATTGCGATGTCTCAATTAAGTCGTTCTGTGGAAACACGCGGTAACTCTAAAATACCGCAGTTATCCGATTTACGCGAATCCGGCGCTATTGAACAGGATGCCGACATTGTCATGTTCATCCACCGTCCGGAATACTACGGCAACAAAGAAGATGAACGCGGTAGCACCGTTGGCATTGCCGACATACTACTAGAAAAACACCGTAGCGGTCCAACCGGTAAAGCAAGACTGCGATTCATCAGTGAATACGCTAAATTCGCCAATCTTGACTTTTCCGACACACCCGTTGGAACCATTTCCTCCAATGAAAACATCAACCCTAATACCAATTTTGAGGGACAACCTTCTTCCTACGTAACCTACGAATCCGGTATAAATAACGACCATACATCAAATAACGACAGTAACATCTCTGAAGTAGGAGGTCAGGAGCCTCCATTCTAAAACACATGAAATTTATACCAGAACACTACCAAATCGAAGACCATACAAAGCAACCCTTCATCAATGATGACGAGCTATGGTCAATTCTCAATAACACCATCAGTACTCACGAAAGAGTACTTGAAATTATTGATAAATCACTGAGTAAAAAACGCTTATCGCTCACAGAAACGGCGGTACTGATCAATGCACAGGATGCCGCCTCTGTGGAGGCTATCAAGGCAGGCGCTCGACAGTTGAAAAAGAACGTCTATGGCAACCGCATCGTCTTGTTTGCGCCACTGTATGTCGGCAACCGTTGTATCAACAATTGTCTATACTGCGGATTTCGTTCCTCTAACAAAGAAGCGGAACGCATTACGCTCACAGATAACGAAGTTATCCAAGAAGTAGAGGCTTTGGAGGAGCAAGGTCAAAAACGGCTTATCTTGGTATATGGCGAACATCCGCAGTACGATGCAAAATTTATTGCCCATACCGTGGATGTTGTCTATGGCGTAAAGAAAAACCACGGCGCTATTCGCCGAGTGAACATCAACGCCGCCCCTTTAGATATTGAAGGCTTCAAAATTGTCAAAGCCGCTGGTATCGGAACCTACCAGATATTTCAAGAGACTTACAACCATACGGCGTATCAACAGTACCATAAGGGCGGTAAGAAAATGGACTACGACTACCGTCTCACCGCCTTAGATCGTGCACAAGAGGCAGGCATTGACGATGTCGGTATCGGAGCCTTGTTTGGTCTCTACGACTGGCGGTTTGAACTACTCGGATTAGTACGGCATACCAACCACTTAGAGGCATGCTTCCAAGTGGGACCGCACACGATTTCGTTCCCCCGCATACAAAATTTCTCCGAAGAAAAACTAAGTAATCAATATAGGGTCAGTGATGATGATTTTCTTAAACTCATCGCTATTTTGCGCTTAGCAGTCCCCTATACCGGTCTCATTCTCACGGCGCGCGAATCCGAGCGTATTCGCAATGAAGCTATTCAATACGGAGTTTCTCAGATAGATGGCGGTACCAAATTGGAACTCGGTACGTATTCACAAAACGAACCGACAAACGATCAGAATCTCCATCGCGAACAGTTTCAAATCAACGATAATCGCTCACTCTCCGAAATCATCGAAGGGCTTATTGAACAAGAATTTTTACCATCGTTTTGCACGGCTTGTTACCGTCAAGGTAGAACCGGAGAACATTTCATGGAGTTCTCAATACCCGGATTTATCAAACGCTACTGCACACCTAATGCTATTTTAACGCTATCGGAATATCTCTGCGACTATGCTACACCTCAAGTAGCCGAAAAAGGATGGGCATTGATAAATAAAGAATTGGCAGCCTTTGACAACGATGACATGAGACAGCAGACAGCAGACAAAGTGGCGCTCATCAAACAAGGACAACGCGATATCTACTTTTAACTATAAAAAAATGAAACAAGATTCGACATTAGTCAATTTCGAGCAATTATTTAAACAAATCGCGCCGGAAGATATAAATGACAATGTCTTTACGCTGGTAGGCAAAGATTTTTACGTTGTTACTGCGGGGAAGGCAAACGACTATAATTCCATGGTAGCCAGTGGGGGCGGTATGGGAATGACTGTTACTAAACCCCATACTTGGTGTATTTTCCCAACAAACCGTTATACGCTTGAATTGATTCAAAAAGAGCATCGCTATACTTTGTCTTATTTTCCTGATGAATATAAGAAACAGATGCTTTTTTTGGGCAGTAAATCAGGAAGAACGAGCGATAAGATGAACGAAGTAGAATTGACAAGCGTTCAAACGCCTTCCGGAAACATAGCGTTCAGAGAAGCTCGACTCATTATTGAATGTAAATTAACACAAATCAGTGATGCCAATTTTGATGATTTTTACTCACCAGAAGCTAAAAATTACCTACGTGAACCTTACCAAGACCCTGGCGAACATCGCAAATATGTATTTGGTGAAATCACTCACGTTTGGGTAAAGCGATAATAAACGCGTTAAGCACAAGCGAAGTTAATTCATATAGTCCCACATCGGCAATTGTATCGGTTTCTGGTTCAAACTGCCGATAGCTTTTGCGTCCAAATATTTACGGTGAATCACCAAACGGAACATATACTCATTGAACCAATTATCCGAGAACGTCAGGTATCCGCTATTGCCGGCAGTTGTGCCCCAACTATTCTCAAATTCCCATTTTATGGGAGTATCATTGTCGTCAGTATCGCAACCAATCAGCAGCATAGCGTGGCTTGAGCCGCTTTGACGTGTTAAAATACGTGCTTTTTTGTCCATCGTAATATTTACGCCAAACAACGATTGATAATCATACATAGCAGGATCCATGATGCCGGCATCTCTATTGTGTTGTTTACCGACATCGCAAGACGCATACAATGCCTCATTATTTTTGATCGAAGCCATGGCGGCTTTCTTAAGATCTTCATTAGGGAGGTTCAGGTATATCCAATTGATGCCTTCAATCGTATTGCGATAGTTTTTAATCTCATAAACCTTGTAGTATTCACGCGTTGGGTCGTTCATGACCATGATATAATTTTCCGGATTATAGTCCGCCGGCGTTATTTCTTTGTAAAATTCTTTTGGCGTCGTGTGTTTTTCCACGATTTTGCCATCCTTGGTTTTATATCGCCAAGTAAACTCTGTCGGCGGCTCTCCAAGACATAAAGATAGCATCCGATACACGTCTTTAAGAATCGTTTGTTTCTCGGTTCTCAAATCTTTTTCTTTCTTCCCTTTGTTGGCTAATTCTCTAAGATTGTAACCTTCCCTGCGTAGTTTTTCTTTAATCAAACCGATCATCTGACTAGTACTGTTTGAATGTGCTGTTTCCGGCATAACGACATCAGGTACCACGCCATATTTAAGCGCTGCATTATAGTACAAATTCCAAACCCCGCCGTCGCCTACGGGTGACTTAAATAATTCGACAACCTCTCTATCGTCAATAGGAAGCGAGGTTGTAGCTATTATATTTTCGAGAAAGAGATTGGCTTTTTCAAATATATCCCAGAAATACAGGTAGTTGTGGGAAAAATCGAATTTGTCAATAGAGTACTTTGCCATAACAGAAGGACGGAGTACATTCATGGACGTAAACATCCAACAACGTCCGGAACTTTTTTGGTTTGTGATACCCTTTACACCTACACGATATTTAAAGAGATGGTCTATTTGAGATTGTAGGTCATGGTTCAACACATTTTCTTTGATGTTGCTTTGTACTGTGAGCATATTTTGAATAGCTACAGTAGAAGCGTCTTTTTTGAAGCTGCCACGGATATCTTGCAAATCTTTCTCGGTTAATGATTGAGAAAATACAGAAAAAGCGCTCAAGAGCAGGCAGCATACGAGTAATTTTAGTTTCATGATAGGTTAGTTTTAAAGGTTATAGACGAAGTTTTTTTTGCAAATATACGTAATTTTTTGCAAATATACACACAAGACGAAAAAAATAAAACGTTAAAATTGTTACAGCTTCTTAGTGGATACCCCAGCTGCGGCGTAGTATCCATTCTGCCGAAAGCAGCGCTATAATGAACAAAAGCAGGTATTTAAGATTGATAATCTCCAAGTAGTTTTTTTCGATAAAAACGGTAGGCTTACTCTCGTCGCGTCGGCTTAGGTCATCCACTAATTGGTTGATCTGTTGCGGATAATACATCTGTGCATCAAATATAGCAGACAACGTACTCAACACCTGATGGTTCGCATAGAGGTCGTTGGCTTCGATGTCGGTCTGATTAACCCTAAAATTGCCTTTCACTTGATAGGTACTATTTCCATTTTTCGTCGTAGCGGCGTAGTGATACACCCCTATCGGCAAATGCCCCATATTCAACTGATACGAACTTCCTTTCTGCGAAAAAACATACGAATACGTATGCCCTTCACTATCGTTGACGTCCATTCTTATTTCAGCACGCTGTATAAGTTCAAACAAGATGCCATTGTTGGCAGTGAGTTCAAGTTTGGTCTTAGCTTTCTTGTTGCGCACCCATGCTAAGGCGGTTACCGAATCCGTATAAATAGGCAATTTGGGTTGTCCTTGCTGTGATAGCAACGCTATAGCATGCACCAAAGCCAAGAACTCACCAATGTTGTTGGTGCCGTCTTTAAACGGTCCTTGGTAAAAAATCTGCCGTCGCGTTGCCGTATCAACACAACGGTATTCCATTGTACCCGGATTGCCGGAACAAGCTGCATCAACGGCGATGGAGGGCGCTATAAAACTCGACACTATGGAAAGATTTAGGTTGATGTTCGGGACGTAAGAGGTCATTGACTGTTTTCACAGGTGAAAATATCGTTGGCGGAACCTCTACAAAAAGTGTGATCCAGCCAGCCATAGCGCCATTCCACAAGCCCGGATGTTCCAATGCTTTGAGACGACGAGCGCCATACGATTTTTCACTGATAAAGCCGGTTTGATAATCAATATAACGTTTTAAATCAAACTGTTGACCTTTGTGATCTTTTAAACCACAAACCATGAAAACAGGATTGAAATAAGCGGATTTATC
>BNXT01000093.1 GCA_025999775.1 Bacteroidia bacterium
ATTGACCAATGTGTGGCACAAGGCGTACCTTTTGCACGCGATTATGCCGGCTATTTGGATACCCGCTCATTTGGCGGCGCACAGGTATCCCGCACATTCTACGCACGCGGACAAACAGGACAACAGCTACTACTGGGCGCTTACGGCGCATTAAGTTATCAAATAGCACAAAACCGAGTGCAACTTATTACGCGTGAAGAATTGTTGGACGTTGTACTCATTGACGACCGAGCTTGCGGTATCATCACACGGCATCTGATCACCGGAGAAATCCATCGTTACAGCGCACATGCCGTAGTACTCGCAACCGGCGGCTATGGCAATGTATATCACCTCTCTACCAATGCTATGAGTTCCAATGCCTCGGCAATATGGCGAGCACACCACAAAGGAGCCGCTTTTGCCAATCCGTGCTACGTACAGATTCATCCTACCTGTATTCCGGTACAAGGGGATTACCAGTCTAAGCTTACGCTAATGTCGGAAAGTCTTCGTAATGACGGACGTTTATGGGTACCTAAGAACCTTGAAGACGTGTCGGCGCTGCGTTCCGGTCAATTGACACCCACCCAAATACCCGATGTTGACCGAGATTACTACTTAGAACGTCGCTATCCTCGTTATGGTAATTTAGTGCCGCGTGATGTCGCTTCACGCGCCACGAAAGAGCGTTGCGATAACGGCTTTGGCATCGGTACAACAGGCAATGCAGTGTTCCTTGATTTCCGTGAAGCTATTCAACGTCTTGGTAAAGAAACTATCGAAGCACGCTATGGAAACCTGTTTCAGATGTACGAAAAAATAACGGCGGATAATCCTTACGTAACACCGATGATGATTTACCCCGCCGTACACTATACCATGGGCGGGTTATGGGTGGATTATGAACTGCAAACAACCATACCGGGGCTGTACGCTATCGGGGAAGCTAATTTCTCTGACCATGGCGCTAACCGATTAGGCGCTTCGGCATTGATGCAAGGACTTGCCGACGGATATTTCATTCTCCCTTATACACTGCAAAATACGCTTGCCGACCAACTGCACACAACGCTTCCTGATATTCACCATCCTGCCTTTGAGGAAGCGCACAAAAAAGTTCAGGAACGAATAGACCGACTGTTTGCTGTGCAAGGCAAGCAGGGTGCAGATTATTTTCATCAACAATTGGGAAATATCCTTTGGGAACAGCTAGGTATTAACCGTACAGATAGTAGTTGTCGTACCGCTTTGCAACAACTTGAACAGTTGAAACAAGCATTTGAACAAGATTTGAGAGTTACCGGCATTGCCAATGAACTCAATCCCGAATTGGAAAAAGCCTTACGTGTGGCGGATTTTATAGATCTTGGGCAGTTGATAGCTACAGATGCTTTGCATCGTGAAGAGAGCTGCGGCGCTCATTTTCGTGCCGAGTATCAAACACCCGATGGCGACACCTTGCGCAAGGATGCGGATTATCAATATGTGGCGGCATGGTTTAACAATAACGGTCAGCCAACCTTGGTCAAAGAACCTTTGATCTACGAGACGGTACAGCCCTCACAGAGAAATTACAAATAGCGTCAATAGAAGTACCTAATTTTTTGTTAGCAAAACCACATTTTCGATATGGTGTGTTTGAGGAAACATATCAACGGCTTGTAAGCGTTCAATGTGATACAATTCCTGCATGAGTGCGATGTCCCGCGCTTGTGTAGCGGAGTTGCAACTGACATAGACAATACGTTCCGGTTGTATTTTGAGTAATTGTGCGATGACTTTTTCGTGCATGCCCATACGTGGCGGGTCGGTGATAACAACCTGAGGTACAGCGTGTTGTAACACAAATTCATCGGTGAGTAGGCTGGCTATATCGCCCGCAAAAAATGACGTATTAGAAATACCGTTCAGCTGAGCATTGCAGCGCGCATCTTCTACAGCCGATGCGACATATTCGATACCTACTACGTGTTGTGCCTGACGAGCAACATACTGTGCAATGGTACCGGCGCCGGTATAGAGATCATAGACAACCTCATGCGGCTGAATATTCGCAAAATCGGCTACAATGTGGTACAAGTTAGCTGCTTGCAAAGAATTGGTCTGATAAAACGATTGTGGACCGATACGAAACCGTAAATTCGGTTGCTGCGCTTCATAAGCCGGCATTTGCTCGGTAATAAACGGATCTCCATCAAAACATATAGCTTCTAAATCTGCAATAGAATCGTTGAGTTTGCTATTGACGACATACATCAGCGACGTAATTTGAGAAAACTCGGCTCGAATGGCTTCCAACAAGGCTTGTATCAAGGATTGGTCTTCATAAGCAAATACCACCACCACCATCACATCGCCGGTAGAGGCGGTTCGGAGCATTAAGTTACGCAGAAAACCGGTATGTATTTTGATGTCGTAAAAATCGTACTGATGTGTGAGTGCATAGTCTTTAACGAATAGGCGTATTACATTCGATGGGTCGGCTTGTAAATGACAGTGTGCAATATCCAATACCCTGTCAAACATACCGGATACGTGAAAGCCTAAGGCGTTGTTGTCCGTATTCGACGCTATATTCGTATCTTGCATTTCCGTTGCGGTAAACCAACGTCGAGGCGAAAAAGTATAGTCCAATTTATTGCGATAAAAGAACTCATTGTCTGCTCCGCAAATAGGCGTTATCTCCGGTAAAACCAATTGTCCTATACGGGTCAGATGGTCTATCACCGTTTGTTGTTTCACTTGTAGCTGTTCTTTATAGGGCAGATGTTGCCATTGACATCCGCCACAGATGCCGAAATGTTGACAAGCCGGCTTACGACGTAACGGACTTTGTTGAACAAAAGACACGATACGTCCCTCCAAAAATCGTTTTTTCTTGCACGTAATTTGTACATCTACAACATCGCCAGTTGCTCCAAGCGGAATAAAACAAACCTTTCCGTCAACATGTGCCAAAGCTTTACCCTCCGCTGTCATAGCTTCAATGACAATATTCGAGAGTAAGGGGTATTTTGATTTCATTGGATGGTTGCTGTTACCTGATGAATGCTTTGATTGAGTTTATTTAACCCTTTCAGAATAGTCGGTTTAACCATGGGCAACACAAAGACCGGAATATCTGCTTCCAAAGCTATTTTGGTTTGGCACGCTTGTGTGTCGGTCGCAGTGATGAATAGCGTTACACTAAAAGCGATTGGAGATGAGGTCTCCGAGCAAAAAACGATTTTTTCAGGAAACACGCGTTCTGCTACTTTCATGGTAAGTGTGCCTACATTGGGAACATCCATAGTGATAGCATCGTCTATAACCTTGATACCGGCTGCTTCGGGGGGTATATGCTTGGTTAATGCTCCAAAATCCTGCAATGCTGTAAACAACGCTTCATTGGACATTTCTATGGGTGCGTAATCACTTTCTATTAGGGTAGCGCTCATGATGTTATGCGTTTAATCGGTCGTCCGACCATTTTTCGGGGTTCAGTCGCCAAGTCTTCAAAGAATCCAAGTCTTGAGGTGTAACGTAGCCAGCTTGTTGAGCCTCATCAACCAAAACAGAGTAATTAGTGAGGGTATCCAATGGAACCTTTGCGTTGAGGAAATTATCGGTAGCTACTTGCAGTTCGTAAGTGAAGATGGCTGCCATACCTAAGACGTTACAGTTTATGTCTCGTAAGGCGTCAACGGCAAGAAGGCTACTTTTTCCTGTAGAAATAAGGTCTTCAATGACGACCACCTGTTGTCCGCTCTCAATTTTACCCTCAATACGATTGTGCATGCCATGTTTTTTTTCTTCGGCGCGTACATAGACGAAAGGCTTTTCCAACACTTGTGCCACGAGTGCGCCTTGTGCTATACCGCCTGTGGCAACACCAGCGATGACTTCCACCTGTGAATACTGTTGCCGGATGAGGCTCACAAACTGATCGCGAATGAATGTTCGCACTTCAGGATGTGAAAGGGTTACACGGTTGTCGCAATAAATCGGCGACTTACGACCCGATGCCCACGTAAATGGGGTTTCATTGTTGAGTTTAACGGCTTTAATCTGAAGTAAAGACTGGGATACTTTTTGTGAAATAGACTCGGACATACAACTGTTTTTTTTGCAAAGTTACATAAAATTTTTGAATTGTCTGAAGCGAGATTGGAACAATGAACAATGAATAATTTTCAGAGGTCGTCATTGCGATTGCAATTGTCTGAACCATGATTTTCATAAGATTACAAAGATTAACAGGATTGGAATAATGAACAATGAATAATGTAATGGATGACCGTAGGGGCAGGTTTGAAACCCGCCCCTACAATGAAACACATCGTCATTGCGGGTTTGACCCGCAATCCTCGGCTGATATAATACCTAACAATAAGGTGAAAGCCCTACGGGCTACAATGTGTGGATGATATGCTTATTTCTATTGATATGCAAGTCCTAACGGACTATTTTGCCCGTAGGGCATTCATATCTATAGAATATAGACTGTCTCTTCTCCACACTATTGTTCATTATTCATTGTTAATTGTTCATTTAATATAGATTCTTTGCACCACCCAATTTTTCAATCAGTTCTTTTCTCACTAACTCCCACGCCTCTTGTGGATTGTTGTTCTCGTCAGGACGTAACAGCATTTCGGTGTCGCCGAGAAATTCATCGTCTTGCAGTTTGAGTTCCATATTCAACAGGTATTCTTTTTGCGTTGGCGGTTTATCAACGACGAAATTTATATATTCACGGTAACAACGAATAATTTTCTCTATATCAACAGTTTGCGTTGACAACGCTTTCCAAAGATCAAACAAATCTCGTCCTTTTCGGCGTTGATATAAAGCACGAACTTTTGTACCGAGCAATTCTTCTAATTGATAGGTTGTTGTTTTGCAAGTTATTGTGCGCTTTTTGCTTTACAACAGGTTTGCCGAGAAACGAAAGTACATTACGTATTCTCTCCATTGTTTCTTTTATTGGTTCTGCTTTAATTTGCACTAAATCAATATCTTCCGAATAGCGTGGTTGTGGATTGAGATAAATTTTGTTCAAAGTCGTACCACCACGAAACGCTAAATGTTATGCCAAATAATCATCTTTGTACAATTCGCACAATGCACGACAAATTACAAGGTCTTGTTCTATGTATTCTTTTGATTTCCACGGCATAATTTCTGCCCATTCCTGTATATATTTTTCAGGTATCATAGTTCATCAATTTCTATTTTTTCGTTAATAATAATTTCCCATTTTTCGTTAATTTCGCAATTTTCTATTGATCTATTGCTCTTTAATGGGAGTTTTTGAAATTTGCAATTATGTATTTTGGCTTTAGAAAATAAAATATTCGCTTGTTGCTGTTGCTCTAATTCATTTTCGAGTAAATAACCCAAACGTTGAACTGTAGAGGTTGGTACATAATTAAAAAAAGTATTGTCTAATTTGCCAAATTTCACAGTTTCCATAAGTTCGTAAAGCACTGTACAAGCACGATTAAGTCCTCCAATCTCTTTCTGAAAAGTAATTAAATCTGCGGCAGTAAGTTCTGGTTTTGAAATCAAAAAATCGCCATTTTCGCCCCTTATGGCTTTTAGCCATTTTTGTGGAATTACTTTGCGAGTGGAAATAAATTTGATTTTAATGTTTCTTTTAGTGGTATCTCTTAGTGTTGGTAATGAAGTGATGAGGCTGTCTCAAAAGGGTAGTTTTTAATCAACTATTTAGGCGGCCAGTTTGAGGTTTTGAGAAGAAAAATAATTATCTCTCAGTAGAAAGTTTGATTTTGAGATAAAAATGATGATAACAGTAACTTTTTGTGAAAGAGCCGTCTGTTGTTGGGCATTTTTTGCCGATTTATTCCGTTTATTGCAGAGTTTTCCCAAGTTGAAGGCAATAGCAAAGATGGTAAAGTCCATTTTTACCTTGTCGCCTCCAAAATGTCGAAAACGGTTGTACTGTTTGTTGGCTTTTGTCTGCCCGAACACCGCCTCCGGTTCGATGGGTCGTTTGCTTCGATGCTTCAACCCTTCCTGCGAGGTTAGAAGCTCTCGTG
>BNXT01000094.1 GCA_025999775.1 Bacteroidia bacterium
ATTTATAAACATAATCACTACTTCCATTACTAAAATTTATATAATAAGCATAAGAATTATCACTAGATTGGTTAGCACTCCAATATTTGCTATTGGAGAAATTGCCAATCTTCCCTCTTTCATTATATACCGAAGATAATTCGGACAAAGAAGGTAATCGCCAATCGGAGAATCCACCTATTCTTGATTCCTTACATGCGCTAACAGCATTAGTCCAATTCATCTGTGCCAAATCTTTTTTTTGCACCACCAAACCGTCTATTGCAATCCACCCGTCCCCTTCTGTGCCTCCCTTATTTTCATCAGCGCCCGGCACCGTAAGCAAAATCTCTGCAATCCCATCAGAAGAATTTACAACGATGATTGTCTGATTTTCTTCGCTATTGGCACTCAATTTTTTTCTATCAATGTTAATTATTACGCCTTGACTACTCTCCGCAGGAAGGGTATCACTCATTGGTTCCACGCTAACCACCCATTGACAATCCTTTTGCATATTCCACCTTAAATCAACATTACCTTTGTTGCGAATGGTAAGAATGGCTAATTTAGTGTCGGTAGCAGTACCAAAATCAATGTGAGCCCTATCTATGCTCAACGCACCTTGGCTTGCAGTCATAGGAATATCAAGCACGGTATTTGCGGCAGAAACTTCTATAGTTCTGCGGGCTGTAGTATAGTTTTCTTTAAATACCGATACCATATACCTGCCCAACTCCAATTTGTCCATTTGGTAGAGTCCCGAACTTCCGGTAATGGTAGTTTTGCCGGAAGGATTAAGCAAAATGGTGGCAGTTTTTATGGGAGCATCATTCAAAGAAACATCCGTAATAAAGCCTTTGATGCTACCGGTTGGGTCGGTATCTTTTTTGCTTTTAATGCAGCCGCTAAGAATCAGGGATGCTGTTATGATTATGTAAAATAGGTGTTTCATAAGTATTTGATTTATAGTTAATTGATATTATTTAAGTTTTATTACTTCCACCGCCTTTGCCCTTAAATCGGGCATGGACATACCGAGATTAGCGCCAATATATGTAGGGTCGCAAATCAAATATCTTTGCCCATCTACTGTAAGGTAGTCGCCGGTTATGTTCGGATTGTCAAACTTGACGGCGGTGGCGAGGTGCACCCCGGGGTAGTGTATCAAAACCACTTTCATGCCCAGCAATCGCCGAACCAACTGCGCAAAAAGGATAGACCTGTCTTCACAATCGGAGTAGGACGAGGCAACAGTTTCTTCGGCAAAAAACCACCTCTCGTAACCGAACTGGTCATTGTCCGTTTTATACTCAAAGGCATATTGTACAAAATGCAAAAGGATGTTTATGGCATCTTCTTGTGATTTGCCTTGAATTTTGGGTTTCAGTTGCGCTTCAATGCTCTTTGTAACCAGATTATCCATAGCCGCTTCAGCATATACCGAAAACGTTACGCACGGATAGGTTGCGTAAAAATCAACCATATTTTTGTTGTACCCTATCTCGTAATTGTTTTTCTTATCGCTCAATGTTTTGGTGCGTTGCGATACTGCCCAGCGCGGCGCCGCTGCAATCCGCAAGTCCACGTTTCGGGTAGCATTGGGATACTCCATTCGGCAAGTTTGTATTGATGGTAAATCTTTGTGTTGAAAATTGACTACCGAATACTCGGTATTATCATCACCATAAATAAAGTAGGTAGTATTGTAAACGTCGTTTTGAAAAGCCACCAAGGGTAATAATTCGTTTTGCGCCCTGCCTATTTTGGCGCGATAGCCCAATTGATTGAGCATAAATACCGCAAACACCGTTTTTTCGTTTGCAGTGCCGTGGGGAAAATACGTCTCAAACATTTTGTTCGCCAGCATATACATTCCCCAATCGTTCAGGTTCAAATCGGCGGCAATGCGCTGGAGGTCGTTGGTCCAATCGTAATACGGCAATGCCGACAGGGTATTCCAGAACGCTGCCACTTCTTTTTCACCAACGCCATGCAGTGGTGGAATGGATTTTGTGTATCGAGGGAATGTCACCGGAGTACCAAACAATTCCGCTTGGATGGTGGCGGGAGGCACATCTGGCTGTGGCTGTGGTTGCGGTTCCGGCGCAGGTTGTGGCTTGGGCTGTGGTTTCACAGGTTCGGGCTGCCCAATCACAGGCACCTTTTCCGGCTCGGGCTTGGGGGTGTTTGGGTCATACACCGGCGGTTTCTTTATGGGATTTTTGATTAACGGGTCGGGCTTAAACAGTTCAAACCGCTTCCATTCCTGCGTTAGGTAGTTGGCGTAAACTGCATTGAGCGAATCCTTATACTTTTTAAATTTTTCGTCGGTAGATTGCGCAAACTTACGAAAAGCCCGTTGCTGTTGTTCAATATATTGCTGTTGAGAAATTTTGCCCGATTGCGCATAAACAGCAAATTGTGCGCAAGCCATCAAAATAAGCAAATAAATTTTTGGTTTCATTTGTTTGTTCTATTTTTTTTGTAGTTGAAAAAATACAGGCGTTTCCACGCCTCTTGCAGCCTTTACGGGTGTGTGGTCATAGCCGTAATCTTTGTGATTTACATAGATTGTATATTCCCCTGCATCCAAGTTTTGAAACACGGCAACGCCATTGCTGTCAGTTTCCTGATGTTGAATTTCGGGGTAGGTATTTAACATCGCTTTTACAACTGCATCGCCGGTTTCCTTGTCGCTTACTTCAACTCGAATGGTGGCAAATTTACGCTCGGTTTTGGTACAACTTGTACATACCATTAACAATGCACAACTTAATATAAATACTATCTTATTCATTTTTAAAATTTTAATGATAATGCTAAACCACCCATTGCGCTGCCGTTAAAATGGGGCGCAGCATAAGGGTATATTCTAAAATTATTGTAACTCAGTACTCCGACGTATTTTTTACCCGGAGCCATCCAACCATCTATTACATTCCACGCATATAGCCCTATTGCTCCGGCAATCACCCAATTTCGGATGTTTTGCATATTATCAGCCTTATCTGCATAAAAATCATCATAGAGTGAGACATTATCTTTTGCTTTGTAGGAAGCCCGCAAACTTTCGGCTACGACCACACCACCAACAAGCGATATTTCACCTACTATAAAAGCCACGCCTTTGCCTGTGCTGCCCTTGTAAATTTGCGCCATACCGGGGACAAATACGCGGGGAGAAAAGGGGTAAATACCATCATTCCACTGTTTTAATGCTTCTATAAATGTGCGGCTTTCGCAATCCACATTTACATTCCGCACATCAACACGTTCATAGTTCCCTATCGCTAATAAAATATAAACTTTCACCTTACCGCCCGGCAGATGGATAGAATGCGTTTGGCACACAGAGTGAATTGGATAAGCGTTGGCGGCAATATATGCATCCAAATCGCGCTTGGTGCGTATGCCATCAAGTTTCTTCTGTGGCATAGCAATATGCCCTTTTTCTTGAGCAGCATTAAAAAATGCATCAACCCACGCTGCGTCTATTGCATCTTTTTCATTAGTGCCTATACCCATACCGGCAGCATAAATAAAATTTGCGCCTATGGGTACGGAAGGAGTGGGTTCGTACCATGATGGGCGCGGCTCTTGCGCTTGCGCTGCACATACTGTAAATAAACAGATTACTAAAAGTATTGACCTCATGCTAATTGTATTAAAGTTATTAATTTAGAATTACTAAAACGGTAATGCTGCACCAAAGCCAATTGTCCATGCAAAAAACCATTTTCCTTCACCCGTTAATGAGCACCCGAAACCTATCGGAATTAAAAATGATTTCCCCCAGTCAACCTCAGACCGTATATCAAATCCCGACATAAAGGTAAATCCGTTAAATACATTATAAGAGTCGTCCCCATACGCTGTTGTAGATTTAACCAATGTTGCTGTAACTGTTCCATAATTTGCGGACAAATAAAACGTTTTATAGGGGTAGAATTTTGCTCCAAATGAATAATGCAAGTACGCATCGTATGATCCAGCCAAACCAAGTCCTGCTCGTAAACCCCATCCTGCATTATCCCCAATTCCCCAACGTGTGGAAAGGTCGCCTCCAATAATTTTACCATGAAATAAACCATTTCCAAAGCTAACCCCCCAATAGTTACCACTTTTGTAGTTAAATGTATTTTTTTTGTCTCTTTCTTTCTGTGCTGCCAACTCTTTCGCAATGTTGGCATCCCTTTCACGTTTTTGTCGCTCTACTTCCGCTTTGTTCCACGTCTCCAATTTTTGCATAAATGCAGCGGTTTCACATTCTATATTCGCATTGTGTGCATCAATCCGTTGTCCATTGCTGCTTACTTGTAACAAAATATAAACTTTCGCTTTGCCATCCGAACCGTATATGGGTGGCGTTTGGCACACGCGGCGACGAGGCAGAACAGTTGTGGGAATATACGCATCTAAATCATGCTTAGTATGTACGCCATCAAGTTTCTGCTGACCGATAGCGATGTGTCCATTTTCGTGCAAAGCCGTTTTAATAGCATCAACCCACGCTTTTTCAATGGCTGCATCTTCATCTGAACCTATCCCCATACCGTAGGCATAAATAAAATTGGCGCCAATGGGGATTGGAGGATAATTACGAACCCACTCTGGGCGCGGCTCTTGCGCTTGTACCGCTTGCATCACCAACAAACACAGCGCTACAAAATAGATAATCTTCTTCATTTTATTCATTCTTCTTCTCGATTAAGATAGCAACTAAATTGCTTAAAGTTTGGTTTCACACGTGCAGGTTTTGCCACTTGGCAAAGTACAAATGCCCTATATCCCCACGAGGTAATTAGCGGCTCGGCATAGTAGCATACCTTGTTGATGGGAATATCAATAGCGCTTGCCAACATCACCAGTGTGCTGTCGGCAGGTGTGCGTTCCAACTCGCTCAGATTAACCTTTGCCCCTATGGCAAACGAACTCTCACGAATGGCAGCAATAAATGCTTTACGCACTGCCTCCTCATCTGTTTTACCTTGCCCTTCGGCTACGCGGTAGTAGTAGGTATCGGCAGGCTTCGGCGGATTGGCAATCCACTGCGGTCGCTGTGCTGCACATTGTATGCAGCACAACAATAGCAGCATGGTTAAATAAACCGGATTCATATAACTTATTCTTCCGAAAGAGGTTCATTTTTCAGCATATCCTGCATTCCCTTATTTTCCTTCTCGTTCATTTTTGCAATATCCTCATTTAATATATCAAACAACGTTTTTTGATGGTACTTCACTTTTAGCACATCCAATTCGGTGGCAATAGACTCTTGCAATTTTTTTGAGGCTATTTGTACTGCCATATAGCACTTGTAGGTGTTTCTATCGGTTTTGGTCATTTTAAAGCAAGTAAATTCAGTAAATTTCCCAATTGCCTTCTCACCTCCTGTTCTCACAGCACGTTCAAAGTTGCTTTCTTCTTGTTTGCTTCCAAGTGGTACAACTGTTCTCGCTTTATAATCGTTGCTGATATTTTTTAGGTATCCCAAAAACATGTCGCCCATTCTGTTGCGCGCATTTACTTGGGCATCCGCATACGCCTCCTGTTCATTGAAAGCATCGTTTCCGTTTGGCTCACCAATGCCTAATGCCGCCAAATTGCCCTCTGCCTGCGCTTTTAGCACATCCTTTATGCACGGAGTCATTATGGATTGATTTTCCATGATTTCTACCATTTTGCGCGCTTGCTCAAGGTCAAGTTTCGCTTGCTCTTTAGCAAGAGCAGCATCCACGGCTCTTTTCTCTTTTGCTCTTTCGGCTTCCGCTTTAGCATCTTCGAGCTGGCTCTGTGTTCTAATTAAAGCAGCCTCATCTTCCATCTGCTTGATTTTGTCAGCAGTTGAGATGTTGCCCGCTTGTTTGCTGCCCACGCAGCTCGTAACCATTACGCTTGCAATCATTATGCCTGCAACCATTGCGCCAATTAAGGCGACTTTCATGTAATTTGTTTTCATATTTTGATTGATTTTTTAGTTTATTTGTTATTACAAATCATTCAGTTAGTCTTGTTC
>BNXT01000095.1 GCA_025999775.1 Bacteroidia bacterium
ATAAATGTAACAAAACTCTCTGCCGGCACGTACTATCTTCATATTACAGCCGAAGATAACACCGAACAACGACAAATATTTGTAAATTAAATTAAAATAAAGCTAAAAATGACTCCAAGTTTTCCATTAGAAAGCAGAAATGTAAATTACTTAAAAACAAATGGTTATGTTCTAATGGAACTTTTAGGTTTATGTACATTTGCACAGCGAAAAACAGGTTAAGTTAATGAGAATAGCGGTAAATACAAGGCTTCTGCTGAAGAATAAATTAGAGGGCATCGGATGGTTTTCGTATCAAACGCTCAAGTATATGACGCGAGAACATTTGAAAGATGAGTTTATTTTTTTCTTTGATAGACCCTATAGTTCGGAGTTTGTCTTTGCGCCTAATGTAACGCCCATTGTTCTGATACCACCTGCACGACACCCTCTTTTGTGGTATATGTTTTTTGAATGGAGCGTACGTAATGCTCTACAGAAGTACCATGCCGACGTATTCTTATCGCCGGACGGCTTTGTTTGTCTGCGTTCGTTGACACCGACTGTCAATGTGATTCACGATATTGCCTTTGAACACCAGCCTGAATACATTGAACGAGCGTCTCAACGTCGTTTTTTGCTCCGTAATTCAAAACGCTATGCACTCCGAGCCGAGCATATTGTAACGGTGTCAGAGTACTCAAAAAACGATATTGCTCAAACGTATTGCATCGCTCCAGACCAAATATCCGTGGTTTACAATGCAGCCAATGAACACTATTTTCCTCTTACGGAAATAGAAAAATATGCAGTGCGAAATATCTATACCGAAGGACAACCGTACTTCATCTATATTGGATCATTGCACAAGCGGAAGAATATTAAAAACATGTTGATAGCGTTTGATAAATTCAAAAAACAAGCTAACGAAAACAATATCAAGTTTTTGATTGTGGGGAGCGCCATGTGGAATAACGACGAAGTGCACAAAGTCTTGCATACCTTGCAGTTTCGGGATGATGTGTTGTTTGTGCCACGTTTGGAGCCGATGGATCTTAATAAGGCGCTTGCTGCGTCCATTGCGTTGTTGTACGTATCTCACTATGAAGGATTTGGTATCCCTATCGTAGAGGCGTTTGCCGCAGAAACAGCGGTTATCACTTCAACAACCAGTTCAATGCCGGAAATAGCCGGCGATGCCGCATTACTTTGTCATCCCGATAGTCCGGACGATATTTGTAATGCGATGATAGCCTTGATGGAAACGCCCAATCTACGCACAACACTGATAGAAAAAGGACGGTTACAACGTACACGTTTTAATTGGGAACAATCTGCTGACAAATTGTGGCATATTATTGAGCGTGTATATTTGGATGCAAAGAAGGTGTAATGCTTATCGATTCTGTGATGTGAGCGCTTTGAAGGCTTGTTCGGCGGCTTGTTGTTCGGCGGCTTTGATGGAATGGTCGCTCCCATTTCCAACTACTTTATTATTGATAATCGCTTCCACGTGATAGAGTTTTGACCCGCCTGCATGTTCAATATCTATGACATGAAAACTCACGGATTTATGTCGTTTTTGTGCTAAATTGGTGAGTTTGCCTTTGAAATTCCAGTCGCGCCGTTCTACTTCTGCAATGTCCAAATGAATCAGCAAGATACGCTCAATGATGATGGATTGGGTGAATACGTAGTTGGTATCTAAATAAATAGCGCCTAATAAAGCCTCTAAAGCGTTGCCGTCAATAGATTTAAAAGAGTTCTTGGAGGCTTTGTCTCGCCTGATGAAATCAGACAACCCCATCTTATGAGCAATATGATTTAAACTTTGCCGACTGACAATCTTGGAGCGCATTTCCGAAAGAAAACCCTCATCTTTAAAGGGGTATTTTTTATAGAGAAAATCAGCCACCGACAAATTTAGTACGGCATCGCCAAGATATTCCAAACGTTCATTATTCTCGTGATGACCATTACCGTTTGTCAAATTCGAGGATTTGTGAGCAAACGCCAATTGGTACAAAAACACATTTTTAGGGTAGAACCCAAGCGTGTTTTTAATGAAGCGTAGCAATGGTTTATTCGGCGAATGTTGTGTTTTAAACCATTCAATGAGTAACACCGTCTATTCTGTGAATTTTTTAATTGCCAAGGATACGTTATGTCCACCAAATCCGAAAGTATTACACAATGCCAAATTGACCGTTCGTTTTTGAGCTTTCCCCAAGGTCAGATTCAAGCGACTATCAATAGCCGGATCGTCTGTGAAATGGTTGATAGTTGGCGGCACGATGTCGTTTTTGACGGCGAGTATAGTAGCGATAGCTTCTATAGCGCCGGCAGCGCCAAGGAGGTGCCCGGTCATTGACTTCGTGGAATTGATATTGATGTTATAGGCATGTTCACCCATGAGACTTTGTACAGCGGATATTTCCGCAATATCACCGGCAGGGGTTGATGTACCATGTGTATTCAGATGATCCAATGCTTCAATGGGCATTCCGGCTTCTTTCAGGGCGATAGACATCGCATTTTTAGCGCCAAGTCCTTCCGGATGAGGCGCTGTTACGTGATAGGCATCGGCAGATAATCCTGCGCCTACAAGTTCAGCGTATATCTTAGCTCCACGAGCTTTAGCGTGTTCATAATCCTCTACTACCAAAGCGCCGGCGCCTTCACCAAGCACAAAACCATCACGGTCTTTATCAAAGGGACGTGAGGCGGTTTGTGGACTTTCATTACGTGTTGATAGCGCGTGCATAGCATTAAACCCGCCAATACCGGCTTCGTTGACAGCGGCTTCAGAACCGCCACAGACAAAGACATCGGCTTTTCCTGCCTTGATATACAAAAACGCATCGGCGATGGCGTTGGCGGATGAGGCACAAGCGGATACCGTTGCGAAATTGGGACCTCTAAATCCATACTTGATGGAGATATGTCCGGATGTAATATCGGCGATAATTTTGGGGATAAAAAATGGGCTAAATCGTGGCGTCCCATCACCGAGTACATAATCTCGTACTTCACTGAAAAACGAAATTAGTCCCCCGATTCCGGATGACCATACAACCCCTACACGATCCTTGTCCAAAGTATCACTCAAAACACCAGCGTCAAGGATGGCTTCTTCTACAGCCGGGAACGCATAAAGCGCACACAAATCGTGCTTGCGAACTTCTTTTTTATCCATAAAGGAAAGCGGGTCAAAACCCTTGACCTCACAAGCAAATTGTGTTTTAAACTTAGCAGCGTCAAAATGTTGTATAGGCGCTGCGCCACTAACACCATTCAGTAAACTATCCCAGTATTCTACTAAGGTGTTACCAATAGGTGTTAGTGCGCCAAGCCCGGTAATAACTACTCTTTTGTTGTGCATAACAGAAGAGTAATTATTTTACATGAGATTCAACGTAACCAATAGCTTCGCCTACAGTAGTAATCTTTTGGGCTTCAGCGTCTGGGATGGAGACATTGAACTCTTTTTCTAATTCCATAATCAACTCCACTGTGTCCAAAGAATCTGCGCCTAAATCATTCGTGAAGCTCGCACTTACAACAACTTCTTTTTCATCAACACCAAGCTTATCCGTAATGATAGCCTTGACTTTGTTTGCAATTTCTGACATGTTTTTTAGTTTTTAGTTAAACGTGGAGGCAAAGTTACAAAAAAAAAATTAAATGAGGCAATTTTTATAGAAAGTTGTTAACAATTCACAATATAGAGTTCATAAACCTGTTTTAGAACAGATTGTACTTCATCGTTATGGATGACGAAGTCGGAACGTTGTTCTTTTTCCGCCATGGACATCTGGCAGGCGATACGTTGCAGACTTTCTTGTCGGCTCAATCCTCGTTGTATTAAGCGTTGCAAGCATAATTCCGTAGGGGCTGTAACGCAGAGCGTCGTATGGAACAGAGTTTCCAATCCTGCCTCGAAAAGGATGGCGGACTCCATAACAACGACCTTATGACTTTCGAGGCGCTTTTGTGCTGTCCACTGTAGAAAGTCTGAAGTTACTAAGGGATGAATTAGTTGGTTCAGCCATTGCAGAGCGTCGGCATCACCAAAAACAAGGTTAGCTAAAGTTTTGTTGTCGAAAGGTGTTTGAAGGTTGAAGTGGTGCGCTATTTGAGTGGTAATATGCGGTTGTGAACGTAGCCGATGTGCTTCAATATCCGCAGAATACACAGGATAGCCCATCAATGTAAAAATCCGAGCTACGGTTGATTTACCGCATCCAATACCACCGGTCAATCCGATGACGCGCATGGCTTATTTGGAACCTTCCGGTAGTTGTTGTTCGGTATAGTTGGCAGCAATAGCGCTTTTCTCCATTTTCAAGTGTACACCACCTTCTACCTCAATAGTTACGGTGGTTTCCTGTACATCGGAGATTTTACCATGAATACCGCCAATAGTAACAATTTTTAAGCCTTTTTGCAGACTGCTGCGAAACTGGCGTTGTTCTTTATTGCGTTTTTGTTGTGGGCGGATCATAAATAAGTAGAAAATGGCAATAATAGCGACTAAGAAAAGGATATTAGTCATTCCGTTGCCTTTAGTGGTGGTTTCTGTTGTTGCTTGTAGTAATTCTGTGAACATGATAGTTAGGTTTTATATTAGTAAAGTATGTTTTGATTATTCGATGAGTCCGCGACCGGATTTTTTAATAGTTTTATTTTTGATACCATCCTCAATGAATCGGTCTAAAAGTCCGTTGATGAAGATGTAACTTTCCTCTGCGCTGAACAATTTAGAGAGTTCGATGTATTCGTTCAGTGTAACTTTTGTAGGAATAGAAGGGAATTTCAGGAGTTCAGTGATAGCCATTTTCAGTATCAGTGCATCAATCAAGGGGGTGCGAGTGAGTTCCCAATTATTGAGGTAGCGTTCGATATGTTGTATGTTTGTAGCGTCGTTGAGTGCTGTTTGGCGTAATAGCTGGACGGCAAAATGCTGATCCTCGGCGTTTAAAAACTCCGTAGCGCTTGCTAACACGTCGGTAGCATCCTGTTGGGCGGTTTTCACGCTCTGCTGAAGCCAATAAACCACCGATTGAAAGTCTGTATTCCACCATAAATCCTGCCCTTCAAAAAAATCTGTAAGCAACTCGTTGGAAGCAATCTTGCGTTTGAGCATCCAATACACGAGTTTTCTGTCCTCTTCATAATTCTGAGTGGTATCCGACAGATAGGTTTTGAATATCGTGGCGGCTTCGATGGAGAGATAGAGTTGACGTATGATTTCCGATTCTTTAGCAAGTGAGATATGGCTCTTGGTTGTTTGCAAAATGTAGGATGGGCTTTCTTCTAATTGTTTGATAAACAGATTATTAACAAATTTCAGATTGGGTTTTTTTTCGTCTGCTGTAGCGGTCAGATGGTGTTTCTTCCCCTCTAAGCAAGTGTGGGCATAATTTTTAACGGCTACAAGAACATCTGCTAAACTGATATACAGTTCATAAACTCGCTCCAATCCGTGTACCAAATTTTTTTCTGTAACGAGGAGGTCGTCCTGTCCCTTTTGGTAGTAACCGTAGAGGCTTTGTAACGTTTTTTCCCGAATATAGCGTCGGTTGATCATGTTTGACTACTGTGTTTTTCGATAGATTGTGTTCAATGGGACAAAATACAGTGCAAATATACATATTTTTTTTGAATTATTAACGAATCGGCTAAATCTTTTTTTGAGACACTATTCTAAATTGCAAACCTCCCGTTAGGGAGGTGATGTTGGTAGGAAATGCTTTTCTTTTATCAATAGTCTTTGTTATTCATACTTTATCTTTTGTCTTGATACATTTTATTGTTCATTTTCTTTTGTGGCAACAAAAGAAAATGAACCAAAAGAAAAATGCTTGCTAAAAATAACAGTCGCACACCCCTGCGCAAGCTGCAGGGTTTTGTGCGACGATTTTTAGCGGTAAGGTATCACTTCGCTACGCTCGTGATATTAACAATTGAGAATTGAGAATTGAGAGTGGATAATTG
>BNXT01000096.1 GCA_025999775.1 Bacteroidia bacterium
GTATTATACGGATGGTTTTTGTTATAAATTATCAGTATTGGCAAATGGCGGCACTTTGGGCAGCATGCGTTATCGTTTACCTACGGAAGCGGAATGGGAGTATGCCGCCAAAGGCGGACAAAGCACGAATAACTACACCTATAGTGGAAGTAATACGATAGGGGATGTGGCTTGGTACTATGATAATTCAGGATATACAGCGCATACGGTAGGCGGAAAATCTGCCAATGAGTTGGGTATTCATGATATGAGTGGGAATGTGTTTGAGTGGTGTAGTGATTGGTATGGGAGTAGTTATCCAAGTAGTACGAGTAATCCTACGGGCGCTACTACTGGCTCCGGCCGCGTGGATCGTGGCGGCGGCTGGAACCGTGATGCGTCGGATTGCACGGTTTCCTATCGCTACACCTACACGCCAGCGACTCGCCACAACTACCTAGGGTTCCGGTTGGTTTTGGGTTCAACAGAACCGACTACAGAGATGTCGATAGTAACGACCACAGCAGTAACCAATATAGCAAATACGACAGCAATGTTAAACGGCGATATTACATTTGTTGGTTCTCCGGCATATACAGAAAAAGGGTTCTGCTATTCCACCGCACAAAATCCCACAACGAGTAATACCAAGATTGTTGTTACAGGTACAGGCGTAGGAGCATATACAAGTGCAGTGACAGGATTGACTCAGGGTACGACCTATTACGTACGCGCTTATGCAACAAACACGCTTGGCACTGCTTATGGGAGTCAGGCTAGTTTTACGACTACAAGTACGCCGACTACGTCGACAATACCGGAGATGATCAATGTCCCCGGCGGCACGACGACGCTCAATGGAAGCAGTGTGAGCATCAGTACATTTCAGATAGGGAAGTACGAGGTAACACAGAAGCAGTGGGCTGATGTGATGGGGAGTTATCCCGGCACAGCGCCATCAAGTGATTATGGCGTAGGCGATAACTATCCGATGTATTATGTAAGTTGGGAAGATATAGTGGGAACGTCATCGGGCGGCAGTGTAGGTTATACGGAAAGAGGGGTTACGTATTATACGAATGGTTTTTGCTACAAATTATCAGTATTGGCAAATGGCGGAACCTTAGGCAGCATGCGTTATCGTTTACCTACGGAAGCGGAATGGGAGTATGCCGCTAAAGGCGGACAAAGCACGCATAACTATACCTATAGTGGAAGTAATACGATAGGGGATGTAGCGTGGTACATTAGTAATTCAGGAAGTACAACGCATCTGGTAGGAGGAAAATCTGCCAATGAGTTGGGTATTCATGATATGAGTGGGAATGTGTTTGAGTGGTGTAGTGATTGGTATGGGAGTAGTTATCCAAGTAGTACGAGTAATCCTACGGGCGCTACTACTGGCTCCAGCCGCGTGCTTCGTGGCGGCAGCTGGACCAGTGGTGCGTCGGATTGCACGGTTTCCTATCGCATCACCGACACGCCAACGGGTCGCTACGTCTACATAGGGTTCCGGTTGGTTTTGGTTCCATAGTTTAGAGTGCAAAATGGAGTGTGGAGTGTGAAGGGTGGAGTGTGGAGTGTGAAGGGTGGAGTGTGGAGTGTGGAGTGTGGAGTGTGGAGTGTGGAGTGTGGAGTGTGGAATTGAGAAATTGAGGAATTTAGGAATGTAGAAATTAGAAGATTTGATTACTCATTGTTCATTGTTCATTATTCATTATTTCCAATCCTGCAAATCCTAAAATCTTGTAAATCCTGATTCAGACAATTGACAGTAGGGGTAAGGCGCGCCTTGCCCCTACAAATGACAACGCCTTGCCCGTTGTAGGGGCGGGTTTCAAACCCGCCCCTACGGTCATCCATTACATTATTCATTGATTTTTTGTATCTTTGCGACACGAATAGGAGAGATAAAAAAATAAAAGAAAATGAATAGGGACATACAATCATTCCAAGAGGCAATCAAACAGGGTATCCCTGATGTTTTACCACCGAAAAACGTATATGATGAGACGGTTAACCATGCACCGAGACGTAAGGACATATTAACAGACGAGGAAAAGAAGTTGGCGCTTCGCAACGCGTTGCGCTACTTCCACCCTAAGCATCATTCGGTATTGCTATCGGAATTTTACGAGGAATTGAATACCTACGGACGCATCTACATGTACCGCTTTCGCCCATCCTACACAATGTACGGACGGGCTATTGATGAATACCCAGCCCAAAGCAGGCAAGCAGCGGCTATCATGATGATGATACAAAATAATTTAGACCCTGCTGTCGCACAACATCCGCATGAACTTATCACTTATGGCGGTAATGGCGCCGTATTTCAAAATTGGGCACAGTATCTGCTAACGATGCGCTACTTGTCGGAGATCACCGACGAACAAACCCTTGTGATGTACAGTGGTCATCCGATGGGACTATTTCCCTCGCATAAAGAGGCGCCACGCGTGGTCGTTACTAACGGCATGATGATACCTAACTATTCCCAACCCGATGATTGGGAGCGTTTCAATGCACTGGGAGTTACGCAATACGGTCAGATGACTGCCGGCTCTTATATGTATATAGGTCCTCAGGGTATCGTTCATGGCACGACTATTACTATCTTGAATGCCGGACGTAAGATTTCCAAAGAGCATGATTTAGGCGGTAAGCTGTTTATTACTGCCGGTCTTGGCGGTATGTCCGGCGCTCAACCTAAAGCGGCTAATATCGCAGGCTGTGTCTCCATTACGGCAGAGGTTAACGACAAAGCAATTCAAACCCGCTACTCACAAGGCTGGGTGGATGAAGTATATACGGATTTAGAAACCTTAATGCAACGCGTGCAAGAAGTTCAAACACAAAAGATAGCACGCTCGTTTGCGTATCACGGCAATGTCGTTGAACTATGGGAATACTGTGCTACACATCATACTAAGGTAGATATTGGCTCCGACCAAACATCATTGCACAATCCATGGTCTGGAGGTTACTACCCTGTAGGTCTGACTTTTGAAGAAGCCAATCAAATGATGGCAGAACAACCCAATGCGTTTAAAGTTAAAGTGCAGGAATCTTTGTGCCGACAAATAAAAGCAATCAATAGCTGTACGGAAAACGGTACTTACTTTTTCGATTATGGGAATGCTTTCCTTTTGGAGGCTTCACGTGCCGGCGCCGATGTTATGAAAGCTAATGGTGACTTTAAATACCCTTCATACGTGCAGGACATCATGGGTCCTATATGCTTTGACTACGGCTTTGGTCCCTTTCGCTGGGTCTGCACCTCCAATAATCCGGAGGACTTAGAAAAATCGGATAAATTAGCTATCCATGTATTGGAAGACATAGCACGGCGCTCGCCGGAAGAAATCCAACAACAAATGCAAGATAACATCACGTGGATAAGGGGCGCGCAAGCCAATCATTTGGTTGTTGGCACACAAGCACGTATCTTGTATGCAGACGCAACAGGACGCACACAGCTTGCAGAGGCTTTTAATGAGGCTATTCGTAAAGGAGAAATTACGGCGCCTATAGTAATAGGTCGAGACCATCACGATGTCTCCGGTACGGATTCGCCCTATCGTGAAACCTCTAATATCTACGATGGCTCTAAGTTTACAGCGGATATGGCAGTACAAAACGTGATTGGTGATGCGTTTCGTGGCGCTACTTGGGTGAGCTTGCACAACGGCGGCGGCGTGGGTTGGGGCGAGGTTATGAATGGCGGTTTTGGTATGCTCCTTGATGGCTCGGACGACGCTCAACGCAGACTAAAGACCATGCTCTTTTGGGATGTTAATAATGGCATCGCCCGACGTGCATGGGCACGTAATACACCCGCTTTATTCGCTATCCAACGCGCAATGGAAGAAAACCCACAACTGAAAGTAACACTGCCAAACATCGTGGCAGACGATCTACTGAAATCGCTTTGCTGACCTATATGATACTCTAAAAAACTCCACCCTCCACACTTCACACTCAATTTTGACCTACCCTAAACTGTTGTTTTAGGATTCGTACGGCGTTGAGCACTGCTAACAACGCGACGCCGACATCTGCAAAAACGGCTTCCCACAGCGTTGCAATACCCATCGCACCCATTAGCAACACTATACTTTTAACACCGGCTGCCAGCACAATATTTTGCATGACAATGCGTTTTGTTGCTTGTGCAATATGAATTGCCGTAATAATTTTTGAGAGCTGGTCGGTTTGAATGACCACGTCTGCCACCTCTATTGCCACATCCGAACCCATAGCGCCCATGGCAATACCGACATCGCTCATTGCCAACACCGGCGCATCGTTGATACCGTCGCCAACAAAAGCCACTATAGCGTCCGGCTCGGCTTTCAAACGTTCGACATGTCGCACTTTATCTTCCGGCAATAAGTCGCCAAAAACCTCATCAATCTGTAGTTCAGTGCCCACTTTTTGTGTAATGGACGATTTATCGCCACTTAACATGACCGTTTTTAACCCTAACCGGTGCATTTGTTCAATAGCCTCTCTTGCATCGTCTTTTATCCTATCGGCAATGGTTATATAGCCTGCATAACGTCCGTCAATAGCCACAACAACGGTAGTTTCGGGAATGGCATCAATGCTGTGATCGTAACTAATATCATAGCGACGCATTAAATTTGTATTACCTGCCAAAACCGTTTGTCCGTCCATAGCGCCTTTCAAGCCGTATCCCAAAATTTCTTCTATATCAGATACAGCGTTAGGATTTGTCGGAGCATGGTAGGCGACAATGGCTTTGGCGATAGGGTGGTTGGAGGCGCTTTCCAAAGCTGCTACCGTATCAATCAATATTAAGGGGTCATAAACTGGAGATACTATGTTTTGCACCTCAAACACGCCTTCTGTGATTGTTCCTGTTTTGTCCATTACAATGGTACGAATTTTCAGCATCGTATCCAAGTAATTAGCTCCTTTGAATAGGATACCTTCTGCCGAAGCCGCCCCAATACCGCCAAAATAGCCTAAAGGTATGGAAATAACCAAGGCGCAGGGGCACGATATAACCAAAAAGACCAAGGCACGGTAGAGCCAGTCGCCAAACACGTAATTGTCGGTAAATACGACAGGCAACACCGTAATTGCCACTGCCATAAAAAACACAATGGGGGTATAGATTTTTGCAAGCTTACGAATTAACAGTTCTGTTTTTGATTTTCGTGCAGCGGCATTTTGTACCATATCCAAAATCTTTGCCAACGAGCTATCCGAGAATGTCTTCTCTACTTGAATTTCAATTACTTTATCAAGATTCATCATACCGGCTAAGACCGATTCGCCTTTTCGCAGGGTTTTCGGTTTAATTTCGCCGGTCAATGCTGCCGTATTGAAGTTGCTATAGTCCGATAGCATGACGCCATCCAATGGTACTTTTTCGCCTGCTTTCACTCTGATTTGTTCGCCGATGTTCACTTCTGCGGGCGCTACCACCTCGTAGGTATTGTTGCGCCATACCGTAGCTTGGTCGGGTTGGAGATCCAATAAACTTTGGATATTACGTTTAGCGCGTTCTACGGCGCTATCTTGAAATAGCTCTCCTATCATGTAAAACAGCATCACCGCAACGGCTTCCGCATACTCCCCAATGCAAAAAGCGCCGATAGTAGCTATGCTCATCAGACTAAATTCATTGAAAAAATTCTGCGCTCGTAATTCTTCAAAAGCGCCTTTCAATACCGACCAACCAACCGGTATATAAGCTAAAACATACCATATTGCACGAATAGGCTTGACAAAAAACGTGCTTTCTATAAAGTGGTCTAACACAATGCCAATCACCAACATAACAAAACTGATGCTGATGGGAATGTATTCGGATATTTTTGTTGTCATTGTACTTTGATTTTGAGTTTACAACAACAAAGATACATTCTATTTTATGCAACTAAGTTGCAAAGTTCATTATTCATTGTTTC
>BNXT01000097.1 GCA_025999775.1 Bacteroidia bacterium
GTCTCCGATTGTACGTTGGCATTATGTTTCAACACATATCGAAAAAGGACGCTTTGTGAATTAAATAAAATTCCTATATTTGCAAAAGAATTTATGGGTTATGAAGTTTCAAATTTTATTTCTACTGTTCGGATTACTGTCGTGTGATGGCGTATCACAACTGACAAGTCCCGGTATTGAGCGCTCGGAAGACTATTTACCATTGTTGAAAGGGCAGAATATCGCTGTCGTATCTAATCATACAGGATTGAGAGGCGACACGCATTTAGTGGATTATCTGCTCGCGCAGGGTATTTCCGTCAAAAAAATCTTTTCTCCTGAGCATGGCTTTCGCGGCGATGCGGATGCCGGCGCCCATATCAACAATGCAATGGATTCCAAGACGCAACTACCTATCGTTTCTCTCTACGGAAACAACAAAAAACCTACTGTTGAGCAGCTTAAGGATATTGACATTGTGGTTTTTGATATTCAGGATGTGGGAGTACGTTTTTATACGTACATATCGACGTTACACTATGTCATGGAAGCCTGTGCACAGCAGAACAAGCCGTTCATTGTGTTGGATCGTCCCAATCCCAACGCTTATTTCGTGGATGGTCCGATGTTGCAACCGCCATACCGGTCGTTTGTGGGCATGCATCCTGTGCCGGTCGTTTATGGCATGACGATTGGCGAGTATGCGCGTATGATCAATGGTGAAGGCTGGCTTGACAGCAGTATTCAGTGCGCTCTTACCGTTGTACCCATGCGAAACTTCAATCGTCAGGAGATTGTATCGCTACCGGTAGCGCCATCTCCAAATTTGCCATCCAAACAAGCAGTAGCGCTGTATCCGAGCCTTTGTTTTTTTGAGGGTACGGTCGTCAGTGTCGGGCGCGGGACGCACTTACCCTTTGAAATATATGGACATCCGGATTTTAAAGACTATTTTGACTTTAGCTTCACTCCACAACCAGTACAAGGGAAAAGCGCCAATCCGCCGCTCAAAGATCAGGTTTGCTACGGCGAGAATCTCAGTTTGATGCCTTTGGATAGTATTGTATCAGTCAAACATCTGGAGTTGCGATGGTTGATTAACGCATATCAGCTATCTAAAGATAAGGCGCACTTTTTTACTAATTATTTTGATAAGCTGGCAGGAACCGACCAATTACGCCAACAAATTATCAATGGCGTACCAGAGGCTCAAATTCGGGCTTCTTGGCAAGGTAACCTTGAGAAATTTTTACTCGTTCGCCAAAAATATCTGCTTTATGAATGACAATCAAGCGATTACACCTTATGTAGCGTTCATTTTGGCGGCAGGCTTAGGGACACGTCTGAAGACCTACACCGCTACGATGCCCAAAGCATTAGTTCCAGTTAATGGAAAACCGTTATTGGAGAGACTTATTCTAAAAATGAAACAGCAACCGATACGGCGCATTGTTATTAATGTGCACCATTTTGCCGATCAAATCGTTGATTTCTTGAATGCCCATCAAAATTTTGGGATTGATATTGTGCTCTCCGATGAACGTGCCGAACTGTTAGACACTGGTGGCGCTCTTGTTCATGCCAAATCATTATTGACAGATTCGCCCTTTTTCTTGGTGCATAATGTAGATATAGTCTCTAATTTGCAATTTTCTTCACTCATTAACCTTTTCTTGGAATCCAATGCGTTAGCCATGCTTGCGGTGCGAGACCGTCCAACCAATCGAAAATTTTTATTTGATGATAAATTATCGCTCCAAGGTTGGCAAAACAGCGCGACTGACGAAACCATCCTTCTGTCGAAACCCGCTTTATTGCTCACGGAATTAGCGTTCAGCGGTATTCATGTTCTGCGCAATACGGTCTTTGATAACATCCATCAAACGGGCAAATTTTCGATAATTAAAACCTATTTGGAACTCGCTAAAGAACATGCTATTTACGGCTATCGCCATGATGACGACTATTGGTTCGATTGTGGAACACCCGAACAATTGACGAAAATTGAACAGTTGAGTATAAATTGAAATAAAATCATTGCTATTCCCAAAAAATATCCTATCTTTGTAACTTAAAATTAAGTTGAAAAAAAACAATTACGGTTATGAAAACAATCAAAGACATCAGTTTCTCAGGAAAAAAAGCATTAGTACGTTGCGATTTCAATGTTCCATTGGACAAATCTCAGGTCATTACAGACGATACACGTATTCGTGAATCGTTACCGACGATCAAGAAGTTGCTCGCAGATGGCGCTGCCGTCATTCTGATGTCGCACTTGGGACGTCCTGCAGAAACAGGGTTTGAGAGTAAATATTCGTTAGCGCCGGTAGCCGCACATTTGACTAAAACGCTTGGGATACCTGTTAAGTTAGCAAGTGATATTTTTGAGAGCAAGACCGTTGAAGATGCCAAAAATCTAAAAGCCGGAGAAGTACTATTACTTGAGAATTTACGCTTCTTACCGGACGAACAAAAAGGCAATGTGGAATTTGCTAAGTACTTAGCATCGCTTGGCAATGTGTATGTTAACGATGCCTTCGGAACGGCTCACCGTGCGCACGCTTCGACAGCCGTTATAGCGCAATTTTTCCCTACAGATAAATATTTTGGTTTCTTACTTGCCAATGAAATCACGAATTTGGATAAATTGCTGCACCATGCCGATAAACCGTTTACGGCGATCATTGGCGGCAGTAAGGTATCCAGCAAAATAGACATCATCAAAAACCTGATACCACGCGTAAATAACTTGATTATAGGTGGTGGTATGGCTTATACGTTTGTCAAGGCACAAGGCGGAAAAATAGGCGCCTCAATCTGTGAGGATGATAAATTAGAGTTGGCTTTAGATATTCTGAATCTGATGAAACAACAGGGCGTTCAGTGCTATTTGCCGGTTGATACTTTATGTGGCGATAAATTTGATAATGATGCTAATCAGAAAGTATTCCCTATTGCCGCTATCGAAGATGGTTGGCAAGGTATGGATATTGGCGATGCAACGATTAGTCTATTTGAAGACGTTATTGCAAAGTCAAAAACGATACTGTGGAACGGACCAATGGGCGTATTTGAGTTTTCTACTTTTGCCAAAGGGACGACGGTCATTGCACAAGCTGTAGCTAAAGCAACCAAACAAGGCGCTTTTTCAGCTATTGGTGGAGGCGACTCTGTAGCCGCTATCAACCAAAATGGATTGGCTTCACAAATGAGTTATATTTCTACCGGTGGCGGCGCGATGCTTGAATACTTGGAAGGTCGCACTTTACCCGGTGTTGCTGCTATTCTTAATAATACAATATAGGCGTAATGCAATTCACTAAGATGCACGGCACCGGTAACGACTATGTTTACATAGATTGTACCGACGGTAAAACCTTGCAGGATGTGGCGTTACTCGCAAACAAAATCAGTAACCGACATTTTGGTGTAGGTTCGGATGGTTTAGTGTTGATTGAGCGGTCTAATATCGCCGATTTTAAGATGCGAATGTTTAATGCGGATGGATCCGAATCCGCTATGTGCGGTAACGCTTCCCGCTGCATCGGCAAATATGTTTATGATAGAGGTCTTACTAAAAAGACAAAGTTAACATTAGAAACTTTGTCGGGGATCAAACACTTATCGCTTTTTGTACAAGACGGAAAAGTGAATAAAGTCAGTGTTGATATGGGTTCGCCGTCATTACAATCCACCCAAATACCGGTAGCAATATCGCGAGACCGTGTGGTAGCTGAAAAACATCGCTTTGGAACGAACGAATTTTCTATTACCTGTGTATCTATGGGCAATCCCCATACAGTGATATTTGTGGATGATGTAGAGCATTTTGATGTGCATGGCATCGGACGTTTGATAGAGAATGATAGCTTGTTTCCGGAACGTACCAACGTTGAGTTTGCACAGATTGAGGGACGAGCACACATCCGTATGCGAGTATGGGAGCGGGGTTCTGGGGAAACTTTAGCCTGTGGCTCCGGCGCTTGTGCTACGTTAGTGGCAGCGGTATTGAATAATCTGACCGACCGTAAAGCGGTTGTTCAAACATTAGGTGGCGACCTCGAAATACAGTGGCAAGACGCACAAGATGGCACGGTACTTCTGACGGGTGATGCTATAACCGTCTTTGAAGGCGTCTTAGACGAGTTGTAACGTTTTCTACGTTCTGTTTAGTCTTCTGTATGAATGGATTTAATCTTATCTAATCCAAGTTCTTTGGCGGATATTTCGCGCATTTCCACTTTACGAACCTTGCCGGCGGCAGTCATCGGGAAAGTATCAACAAACTTCCAGTATTTAGGAATTTTAAAGGTGGCGATACGCCCTTTGCAATAGTTAAGCAGTTCTACTTCCGTATATTCAAAGTCCGGCTTTAGTTGTACCCACGCCATCACTTCTTCACCATAACGTTCGCTTGGCACGCCAATCACTTGTACATCCATGATGCCTTCGTGTTTGATCAAGAAATCCTCAATTTCTTTAGGAGAGATGTTTTCACCGCCGCGTATGATGATGTCTTTGATACGTCCAACGATAGACACATAGCCTTCTTCGTCCATCACGGCGATATCGCCGCTGTGCATCCAGCCGCTCTTGTCGATGACCTTTGCCGTACCTTCGGGATCCTGCCAATAGCCTTGCATGACAGAATAACCACGTGTGCACAATTCGCCTCTGTTGCCTCTTTCAACGATAGAACCTGTGGCAGGGTCAATGATTTTGATTTCGACATGCGGATGAACTGTACCAACGGTTGATACACGTTTTTCAATAGGATCATCGGCGAAGGTCTGTGTGGATACTGGCGATGTTTCGGTCATGCCGTAGCATATCGTAATACCTTTCATGTTCATTTTTTCAAAGACCTCTTCCATAGAAGCAATGGGGCAAGGAGAACCGGACATGATGCCGGTACGAAGGCTTGAGAAGTCGTATTTACTAAAATTGGGATGTGCCAATTCAGCGATAAACATCGTCGGTACGCCATAGAGTGAAGTACATTTTTCTTCTTGAACGGTACGCATCACTAATTCGGGTTCAAACACTTCGCCGGGGATGACCATACAAGCGCCGTGTGTAACCGTTGCCATATTGCCCAAAACCATGCCAAAACAGTGATAAAAAGGTACCGGAATACACACTCTGTCCTGTTCAGTATAGAACATCCGTTCGCCGATAAAAAAACCGTCGTTAAGGATATTGTGATGGGTCAGGGTAGCGCCCTTAGGCAAACCTGTAGTCCCCGATGTAAATTGAATATTTACGGCATCGTCAAAGCTCAGCGAATCTTCACGTTCTGCCAATTGCGCGTCCGTAATGACTTTACCCTGTTCCAAAAATTTGTCCCAATTTCTATCCAAGATGACGGTACGATCCGGATACGGGCAGTGCAGACGAATGGTATTCAGAATGTCAATATAATCCGTGGTCTTAAATTTTTGTGCAGCGATAAGCAGCTTCACGGAGGATCGGCTAAGCACAAAATTGGTACCTTCCATCTTGTAACCGGGGTTAAGATTCACCATGATAGCCCCTATGCGTGCGGTAGCGAATTGTACGACCACCCATTCGTAACGATTAGCAGACCAAATACCAACACGGTCGCCTGTTTGAATGCCTGCTGCCATCAAGGCTTTGGCTACTTGTGTAGTCTGATCCCAAAATTGTTTGTACGTAGCACGGTAACCTTGTTCGACAACAACAAGCGCTTCGCGGTCGCCATATTTTTCTACGATTTCACGGAGCGCCTCTCCAATAGTTTGCCCCTTGAGAGGCTGTGAGCTGGCGCCATTGGCATACGATAGTTTTTTCACCTTTAAAGTAAG
>BNXT01000098.1 GCA_025999775.1 Bacteroidia bacterium
TAATTGTTCATTATTCATTATTTATTTGGTGTTTCCAAATATTTTTTGTATTTTTGCACCGAATTTTAAATAAATATAATTGCGAATGAAATAAAAAAAACCGTGTGCGGATAGCACATGAAGACATGTTAGAAAAAAGCGTTATAGCTTATATTCTGGTTTTCTGAAACTTCGACAATTTCAAAAATCATCAAGAGTAAAGTGAAGACGCTCACGCCGTTTGGCGTGGGCATTTTACTCATTTATTTGATGATTTAGGTAGTCGAAGACCTCAGAGAACAGATAATTCAGAGTTTGTCCGCGCTTTTTTTATGTCCAAATTTTTGAAAATCTGACGGAAGGATAAAAGATAGAAAAATGAAAAAAGAAATTGATGAAAAATCAGAAACGATTGGCACTTGGGGTGGCGGTGGAGTTGCTGTTATTTGTGCTATTATATTATTCTTTGATGGTCGAATAGGCGCCGGTATCGGGATGTTACTTTTAGGTACTTTACTATTTGCTCTGGTTGGTTGGATTGTTGGTAGGATTATTGGGACAAAGCTAATGAAACTCCCTTATTTTATCAGAAAACATGATAAACTATTGGAGGAAGAAGAAGAGAAAGAAGTGGCAGCAAGGATTTCAATGCGTTGTCATCAAGAGGATATTACATACGATGAACTAATGAAGAAGAATGAAGCATTGCTTCAAGAACCATATCCAAAATCAGACGGACAAAAAGACGAGAAAGAGAAATTAGAGAGAATTCACTCGTTATTGATTGAAAATCTTATGATGGTTATATGGATTGAAAAAATCATTATTATGACGGAAGACGAGATTCGACGCTACAAAGCCATTTATTATCTTCATGATGTTGAAAACAAAATAGAAAGGCGGGTAAACGAATACCGGTATGTTGCAATAGGAAAAATGCACAATCAAATTGCAGAATTAAAAAGGTGTTCGGAAAAACTTCTTGCATTGCCAATAGTAAGGGAATCAGGAATGTACGATGATTGGACTAAAGAACTTCTTACTATATCAGACAAATTAAAATCAATTTAAAAACTATCAATAATTAAAACACAGTTTATGTACAAAGATGTTACAAAAACAGCAGCGAGTGCAAATGTTTGCAGCGCAATGGAGCGAGAACCCATTTCAAAAAACCGCGTCAATGCCCGAACAACGACAGAAGTAGGAAAAATCCTTTTCAGAAAGGAGGAAGTATTATGAGTGCGCCAAATATTCCGGGATATTGTCCCTATTACGTTCCGACACAGAACAGATGTTACCTATCGGAAACCACCCCCTCGTCAGGAACACGCGACTACAAATGCAAGTCTAGCAGCAATTATACAACCTGCGGAAACTTCGAGGCAAAAATGAGAGGGACTAATTATACTAACAAATAAAAGAAAGGCGGGGAATTATGAATATTCTGATAATTATAATTATTGCAGTTGTTGCCATTTATATTTTCAACAAGGTAACTGCCATAAAAACAGATCCGGGTGTTATTATTAACGGTGTAGAATGGGCTACTTGTAATCTTGCTGGGAGCGGCTCCTTTACCGGAAAGCCGGAACACAAGGGGAAATTACTTGGACAGTACGACCATTGCCCACCGGGTTGGCATCTGCCAAAACGAACAGATTTTGACGCCCTACTTGACAAAGACAAAGTATCCATAGAGAAGGCAAATCTTAACGGGACGATAGGAATGCGTTTTGTGGATAAAGATACGGGGAATAGTATGTTTCTACCCGCAGCAGGTTGCAAAGCAGGTGACCAGTATAGAAAAGGCGGATACTATTGGTGTGACGATGCAGTAGATTTGGGCGAAGATAGGTTAGTAGGTCGCTGGTCTTATAAGTTTATGGTATTTGATGCAGAAGCCAATCCGAACTCTATTAATGTATCGTATTATACTAAGTTTGTACAGTTTAACAAACTGTCGATACGGGCAGTGAGAGCAAAATAAGAGAATAAAATAAAAAAGAAACTATTAAAATTTAGTTATATGAACACAAATGTAACAATCGAAAAAGGCGTCGTTATCAACGGCGTCCGTTGGGCGACCCGCAATGTCGGTCGCCGTGGCAAATTTGCCGACAGTTCAGAAGAATACGGAGAGTATTATACTTTTGAAGAAGCAAAAGCCGCCTGCCCCGACGGTTGGCGGCTACCTACCGAAGACGAATTACAGTCGCTTGCCGATGCAGACAGCATTTGGACAAGTGAGAACGGTGTAAACGGCCGGTTGTTTGGCAACAGCGTTTTCTTGCCTGCTGCAGGCTACTACAGTAGCGGAGCCGGAAATGTTGTACACATAAGCACAGAAGGCGGCTACTGGAGCAGTACCCAAAATTATTCCAACGAGATTTGCCGTTTTGGTTTCAACTGCGACATTTTGAACATGGACTCTCTTGCCAAGGTAGGTTTTGGTCGCAGTATCCGTTGTGTTAAAGACGAGAACTACAACGCTGTTCCGGAAAATACCACCACAGAAGATTCCTGTACTGCCGACCCCGGCATAGTAATTAACGGCGTAATGTGGGCAACCCGCAATGTAGGAAGCGTTGGACAATTCACAGAAACCCCCGAAGATTATGGAAAGCGTTACTCTGTTAACGAGGCGAAATCTGCTTGCCCCAAAGGTTGGCGGTTGCCCACAAAAGAGGAATTTGAACTGCTTTTAGATGCTGAAAAAACTTTTACAACACAAGACGGCATAAATGGTCTTTTATTTGAGAATGGTGCGTTTTTTCCTGCTGCTGGTGTAATTGGCGGCGAGGCAATACTTTCCATAGGCGAAACAGGTTACTATTTGAGCGATTTTCGTGATAATAATGGCGCTGCTTCCAATTGGATATTCAACAACGAAGGACGAACCGGCTGGTATCCTGATGACGGAAGTCAAAATTCTCGTTATTGCTTACGTTGTGTCAAAGACGAAAACAATACTATAGTAGAAGAAAAAGGGGTTGTAATCAACGGTGTAACGTGGGCAACGAGAAATGTCGGCAAACGTGGCGAATTTGTTGCCGCGCCCGAAAATTACGGCGAGTGGTACACACTGGCAGAAGCAAAAGTCGCTTGCCCTGACGGTTGGCGTTTGCCTACCAACGAGGAATTGCAGTCACTTAAAGATACAGAAAGCGCTTTGAAAACAAGAAACGCCGTACTCGGTCGCTTGTTCGGCAATAGTGTTTTTCTGCCTGCGGCAGGGGTGCGTGATCACGAAGACGGTAACCTCTACAATCGAGGGAAAACGGGTCTCTATCGTAGTGCAACTTCCGTATTGAGCTTTGGCAGTAAAGGTATGGGCTGGCTGGCTGGTGATAGTGATAGAGACGGATTTTGTATTCGTTGTGTAAAAATAACAGGTGCTAACTTATACTAACAAATAAAAAGAAAGGAGAAAATTATGACAGTAATAATTAAGTTTAAAAAGGATGATGATAACGGAATAACTGCCGCGTATATGCTTTGTGAGTTTTTTACTCAAAACTATCCCATATCTGTGGATGGTAGTCCGGATTGGGATGGTAGTCCGAAGATAACCATTTCAGGGGAGTCCGTTATAGTAAACAAATTAGCAGATGGTTTATGCGGTGCTGGAGGATGGCGAGTCTAAAACCAAATAAATAAAAGAAAGGAGAAAAAAATGTCAGAAAATACACTTATGGACAAACTCTTTGCGGAATACAATGAGGTATCTCAAGAGTTGGAAACCAAAATTAACGAATTAAATTCTGAAATCAAAGCGCTAATAGAAAAAGATAATGAAGTGATTGAAGAATTTGATCTTTGGAATATTGATACTACTGGCGATTGGGAGGCAACTTTGCGTAAAATGAAAGAATTGGCTAAGTTGACACAAGAACACAGTCACAACGAATCGCGTCTTAAGGAACTTCAAAACAAACGCGATTCGTTGAACGAGGAACTTAAAAATCTTCTCGCTGTACCGATAGAACAGAAAGCGGAAGTGTATTATGATTCGTTGGTTAAAGAAATGCAGTCCGCAAAATCCAAATATGAATACACCGCATTGGCAAATAAATTTAGCGACATAAGCGAGTATAAAGATTGCGCCGCGCTTGCTGAAAAATGTAAAGAACTTGCAAAAGAAGTGTATTATGATTCGTTGGTTAAAGAAATGCAGTCCGCAAAATCCGAATATGAATACACCGCTTTGGCAAATAAATTTAGCGACATAAGCGAGTATAAAGATTGCGCTGCTCTTGCCGAAAAATGTAAAGAGCTTGCAAAAGAAGTGTATTATGATTCGTTGGTTAAAGAAATGCAGTCCGCAAAATCCGAATATGAATACACCGCTTTGGCAAATAAATTTAGCGACATAAGCGAGTATAAAGATTGCGCCGCGCTTGCTGAAAAATGTAAAGAACTTGCAAAAGAAGTGTATTATGATTCGTTGGTTAAAGAAATGCAGTCCGCAAAATCCGAATATGAATACACCGCTTTGGCAAATAAATTTAGCGACATAATCGAGTATAAAGATTGCGCTGCTCTTGCCGAAAAATGTAAAGAGCTTGCAAAAGAAGTGTATTATGATTCGTTGGTTAAAGAAATGCAGTCCGCAAAATCCGAATATGAATACACCGCTTTGGCAAATAAATTCAGCAACATAAACGAGTATAAAGATTGTGCCACACTTGCCGAAAAATGCAAAAAACATTCAAAGTATGCAAAAGAATTGTATTATGATTCGTTGGTTAAAGAAATGCAGTCCGCAAAATCTGAACAAGAATACACCGCTTTGGCAAATAAATTCAGCAACATAAACGAGTATAAAGATTGCGCAGCGCTTGCTGAAAAATGTAAAGAGCTTGCAAAAGAATTGTATTATGATTTGTTGGTTAAAGAAATGCAGTCTGCAAAATCTGAACAAGAATACACCGCATTGGCAAATAAATTCAGCAACATAAACGAGTATAAAGATTGCTTCACACTTGCCTACAAATGCAAAGAGCGTGCAAAAGAAGTGTTTTATGATTCGTTGGTTAAAGAAATGCAGTCCGCAGAATCTGAACGAGAATACATTGCTGTGGCAAAGAGATTTATCAAAATATATGGGTATAAAGATTGCACCGCGCTTGCAGAAAAATGTAAAGAACTTGCAATAACATTAGCAATAACGAAACTTGATGAAGAGTATAAACCACGTTTCGATAGTATTGATAGGGCTATAGCAGAGATGCAAATGCCAAACAAACCATTTTTGGGTTCACTGTTTACTTTTTTACAAAAGGATTATGATAAAAAAGTACAACTATATGAGCAGGAATTGCAAGAATTTAACAATCGAAAATCCTCTCTACGCTCCGAATACGAAAAGAAAAAGGAAGGAGTAAGAACAAACTATCAATCTTTATGATAACAGTTTTCTTTATGAATGGCAGCGAAGCCGGCTATATAAACGGTAATAACTTCTACACCACGAGCGGCAGCCCGGTGGGTTACATCAGCGGCAGCAATGTCTATGTGATGAGTGGTCGGCAGGTTGGCACAGTCTATGGTAATAATATCTATACTATGGATGGTCGGCAAATTGGGAGTGTGAGCGGCAACACTGTTTATGCTGTCAGCGGCAAGCAAATCTACACCGCCAACGGCGCCTCCACCGTGCAGACAGGCGCAGCAGGGCTGCTGCTGGTTTAGTGTGGAGCGTGGAGTTGAA
>BNXT01000099.1 GCA_025999775.1 Bacteroidia bacterium
AACGTATAAGAGAAAAACCATAAAACAATTTTGTAATATCAAAATTATTATGTATTTTTGCAATATAAATTTGGCATTGCTAATTACCCATTGCAAGTTAACTATATCTAACCTTTGTAAATACAAAATCATGAAAAATAAAAACAGTATCATTACACTATCATTTTTATCTTTGTTAGCATTGGGAAATCTGTTAGGGCAATCCATTCCGGAGGCTAATGATTGCAATTACATTACTTCCGGTTATTATCAAAAACTGTACAAAGCGGATATAGCATTAAAAAAAGGCAATACCGAAGAAGCGTATCAGTATTTATTGCAACTCGAACAGTTGTGTCCCTTACAAGAAACAATAGGCTATTACGAAATGTCAAATCTTGTCCGATTGCTGTTGGAATATAAAGAATGTGAAAAGGCGCTTGATTATATGGATTATTTAATTACATACAGAGGATATAAAATTGATTTTTTTTCAAAAATGGAGCATTACTCCGAGCTATCCTATTTACCTGATTGGAACAGTATTTTAGCCTCTTTTGAGAAAAAAGAAGCTACCTTTGTTTCCGATACCGTATTAGTTGCTTTGTTTCAAAAGATGGAAGAAAGAGATCAACAGTATAGATTGATAATACAGCCTTATTATCATCAAGATAGCGTTGCAACAAGAAATAAGAATAGCGAATATATTCGTTTGTATGATGCTATGAGAAAGCAGACAATTCAAACTATAATGAATTAATGGACTTTTTTACGCGGTATGGCTATCCTATTTCAAGAAATAAAAGACTGAGTATTCTACATATACCCGTGATTGATGGGGCAATAAATATTCTTACAACGCATTTTGTGGATAGCGTTAAAATCGCAAGGGTGTCGCCAATATTATTGAAAGCTATTGCTAACGGTAATTGTGAACCCGACATTTACGGCGCTATGATAGATAAACGGCAGCAAGAACTTAGAAAACCGGTTATTTACGGCATTGCAGTTAATATTACGCCCGACGAAATAATAGATTATCCAAATCTTGACAAACGAAGGATGTCTATCGGATTACCTCCATTAGAAATAGCGCAAGAACGCAACAGATTGTTGGAAGAATTGTATGGATTTTAAGTATGTTGTTCTCTGCTTTGAACTTTTACTATTGCTCATAAAGAAAACTATGTCATGAAAAAAATCTCTTTTTTATTAGTGTGTTTGTGGTTATTATTCAGTGGTTTTGCTCAGCAGATAATAAAGACCAATAGTGCGATTGTATATACTTCTGTAAATAATAACGAAAAACGGGAATGGCGATTAACAGACAAAACAACATTGGATGTTTTTGACGTATTTTTACCCTATCCCCAAATAAACACAGTTACGTTTTCCACCGATTTAATGCACTCTGTAACGTATAACGATATAAAACCGGACACTTTATATACGTTTAAAATTTCATTCAAAGATACGCTTTATCCTATCGGAGTTATTATTCGATCGAAAGTGCCATCCACTGTTTCTGCTGTTGACCGTATGGCTGATTTGAGTTTGCTTTGGTCAGAAATGCGCTATAACTTTGCTTTCTACGATGAATTGGATTTCGATTTTGACAGCTTGTATCGAGCTTATATACAGGCAGTAATGCACGCTCAAAATGATTATGAATATTATACCCTTTTAGCAAAATTTATGGCGAGTGTAAAAGATGGTCATACCGAACTTGTTGCTACCCCAATCGACAGATTTACAGATTATGTGCCACTGATTTTGCGTTCCTTTATGGGTGATTTATACGTTACCTCCATACGCATCCCATTGGATAAAATCATGCCCGTAGGATCCAAAATACTGAAGATTCAAGACATACCTGTTAGCAAATATATATCTGAGAAAGCGCTTCCGTTTGTAAACTCAAAAGGTTATGTTTTACAATAATGTAGATTATTTTTTGTACCTTTGTAGTATCACAAAAATACTATATTATGGATTTGAAAAAAATAATAGCGTCCTTAAGTAAAGCGGAGCAAGTAGAACTTGTCCGTTTGCTGCAGTACGAACTCAATGTTCCGAAGTTGGCAGAGATACATTGCGGGCAGAGTAAAGATGCAGTGGTGCATTGTACGCATTGCGGCAGTGCTGATATTTACGGACACGGCACATACAAGGGTAGACGTCGTTACCAATGCAAATGTTGCCGCACAACGTTCAATGATTTCACAGGTACGGCAGTATCCGGGATAAAAAAGGTTGCCAAGTTTCAGGAATATATAAACTTGGTTTTGGAGAGTGTTAGCATACGGAAAGCCGCATCCACACTTGATATTAACATAAAGACTGCCTTTGATTGGCGGCATAAAATTTTGTCTGCACTATCTACTTTCAATGGAGCAAGTTTTGACGGTATCGTAGAGTGCGATGATAAGCAACTTGACATCAATGAGAAAGGGAGTAAGCACTTGAATCGTAAGCCGTACAAGCGGCAAAGCGACAGGCACACTAAGCGTGGTGTCAGCAATGACAAGGTTTCTGTGATGGTTGCAACCGACCGTAAAGGTAATCCCACTATGCAAGCAGCCAAAGTTGGGCGCATAGATGCGGCAAGTATTGAGGCGAGTATTGGGAAATATATCAGCAAAGACAATGTACTTTGTTCTGATTCTCACAAGTCAATAATATCGTGGGCATTGTCAAAAAACATTGAACATCACACCTTTGTGGCATCTAAACAACACGTAAAAGACAAGTGTTACCATGTTCAGCACGTAAATTCTTTGGACAATCGTTATGAGCGGTGGATAAAACGTTTTTATGGAGTAGCCACGAAGTATATAGCTAATTATTTGCATTGGTTTGTCTGTTTAGAGAAGTTGAAAAAGGCATCGCAACGGGCTACCGATATGGCAAGGATTATACTTTCCAATATCAAGGCAATGGCTGATTATCGCAACATCGAGGCAAGTTATCAAAATTTGAATATCATACAATATTCTAAAACATAACCACTCAAAATTGCCCTATACCATAGAATCACTTGCCCCCTACGAATTATATTCCGCTAAATTAAAAACGGATTCCTTGCAATTGACTTTTGAAACTTCCGAAAAAGAAATTCGCACGCATACTTTTACTCGGAATGGAGAACTTACACGCAGGAAAAACGATAAATATGCCGGCATCAACTTTAAATATAGGGAAGATTTGGTCGTGAAGAGGTTGGAAGATGGCTATACAGTATTGGAGATTAATCGTTTTAATGAATATGTAGAACAGCATTTAGACTCTGTTTTGAATACGTTATTGGACGCTAAATACCTCATTATTGATCTTCGTGAAAACAGTGTCGGTAATACGACAGCAACCTATCCATTGTTAAAACGATTATGCAACAAGGATGCTTTTTTAACAATCGCTTCTCAAACACGAATCCATGATGGAATAAAAAAAGCTAATGGAAGATGGTATAAGCCTTACGAAGATTTTTATTTGATGAAAGCATACCGAACCATCTATCCTGATACGATAAAGATTCAAGATACCATAAAACGGTTTTCAATGCCGATAGCCATTTTAATTTCCAAACATACGGCATCAGCGGCAGAAGATTTTTTGATAGCCTTGTATGAATGGGAGGATCGACCTCGTCTCATCGGACGACCTTCCATGGGGTCAACAGGTTCGTCCTTAATGATAAAATTACCTTCATCAGCAAACGCTACAGCACGTATTTGTACACATAAAGTAGCGTATCCGTATTCCATGAACACGTTCAAAAATATTCAACCCGATATTTTGATAGATGATACGATATATGAATATTTGCAAGAGATTGATAAAGAAATGATTACCGCAAAAAAAGTTTTGAAAATAAATGAGTGATACAAATTCTTTTAAAAAGTAATACCATGAAAAGATACCGTAACGATACACACGCCATGGACTATAGCACATTCTGATATAGAAAACCGTGTTATGCGGAAGTCCCATAATGGGGAATATTGAGGAAAACAATAATTGCGCAAATTGCGCAATTATTGCGTGTTCGTTGCGTGATTTGCGTGATTCTATATTTCGTAAAAAGTACCTGCCCCCGCACCAATAATCTTTAAAATACTATAATTCTCAACCAATTCTTTCAACTCATTAGTCGCTGTTCTGTTTGATATTTGATTTATTTCTTGGTACTCTTTGTTTGTGATTTTCCCTTTCTGTTTTACATATAACATTGCTTTAATCTGCCTTTCGTTCAAGCCTATTTCTTTTAAAGAATCGTGATTGTAAATATTTTTTCGGAACTCTACCCAACAACCCCCTGTGTTGTAGTATATTAGTGGTAAAGGTAACCCCGCTTCTGCACAATTTTCATTGATTTTTTCAATGCCACGCCCCCACGCTTCAATATAACCACTACGAAAAAACGCATTGGCAATATCGGGGTTGTAGGGAATGGACGAATGTTTCTTTTGCAACATTTCAACCGTCCAATTTTCAGGCAGTTGCCCCATATTCCAGAACATAACCTTATCGTTATACACACTGATTTGAATTGGCGTGCAACCGGCATAATCTTTATGCGCCACTGCATTTAAAAGAGCTTCGCGCAGGGCTTTTTCTGGATATTCGTAGGTTTCTATTCGTGAAAGTCCCTTGTAACTTATCAAGGCTTTGGTGTATTTGGTCAAAAGCAATTCCATTGTTTTTTCGACCTGTTCAAAGAGGTTTCCGTGAATGTCATTTTGAAACAACAAATCGCTGTCGGTACGAAAAAAACCTATTTTGATATATGCACCGGTAACAAATTTTTCGGGATTGGGGTGGAAAAGCAGTAATGCAGCCCGCTTCAAATATTTACTGTCGAGCAGATTTAAGTTTGTAAGCAGTTGTTCAGGTGTGTCATTGCGACTGCTTTCGTTTAAACGGTTACTTTCAATACCCTTTTCTTTGAAAAACACAAAAGTTTCCTGCTTCAAATCGGCAATCGAAACATTGGGTATTGGTACGCCGTCCCACTTCTTACCGTATTTTTGCAGCAAGAATTTATCCAATGCTGCGCCTTTGAGTTCTTGTTTGGTTGCACCGCTACGATAGTGATACTCGCCTTTGTAATTTACAGGATTAAGTTGAGTTTTTACAACGATTTCGATATATTCGCCATCTTCGATTTGGTGCAAGTTTACATCGGCAATGATACCCAAAATGTCTTTTATCTTGTTGGGAATATCTTCCAACAATTTTTTAGCATTTTGCAAGCCAATGATACTGCCGTCATCGTCTTTACCAATGTAGATTTTACCGCCTTGCGCATTGGCAAAGCCGCATATCCATTTCAGATATTCATCTTTCCAATTTTTCTTGTACTCTATGTTTTGCTGTTCGAGCATAATCTTTTATCCTTTATTTTTTATCTATTGATATTGTTCCTCTGTCATCAAATTGAGAAAAAGCTTTTAATTGAATACATTTTGTATTTCGCTCATTCAAGTCGTAAAATCAACTTTTTAATAGAGCAAAGTTACTTAAAATTTTTGAATTACACCTAAATATGGATTAAAAAGGTTAAAAAAAAGTTTGAGGTGCTATAAAATTTCTTCTACTTTGGTCTTGACAATGTATCACTTCGCTACGCTCGTGATGTTAACAATTGAGAATTGAGAAATGTAGAAATGTAGAAATTGAGACACGCCACATATTGTTCATTATTC
>BNXT01000100.1 GCA_025999775.1 Bacteroidia bacterium
AATAAAAAATATCACTTTTAGCTGATTATAAGTTGATAAAAGTAGCGGAATCAATAATTTTTTGTACCTTTGTAGCTGAATATAAAACTGCAAATTTATGGAAATTATTGGAAGAAAAGACGACAAACGCACATTGCAGCAATACTTTGAGAGTGATAAACCCGAATTTGTTGCGGTGTATGGACGACGCAGAACAGGCAAAACTTTCTTGGTAAAAGAATTTTTTGCCGACAGGTTTTCGTTCTACATTTCGGGCTTAGCAAACTCAACAAAAGAAGAGCAACTCGACAACTTTGCCGCTACGCTCACTGCCTACGGCAAAACGCCTTACGCTCGTGCCAAGGACTGGTTGGAGGCGTTTCGCCAACTCGTACATTTGCTCGAAAACGACAAACGGCGCAGTAAAAAAGTGATTTTTATAGACGAATTGCCGTGGTTTGATACACCGCGTTCAGGCTTTATCACAGGGTTGGAGTGGTTTTGGAACTCGTGGGCTTCGGCTCGCCCCGAAATTTTGCTGATTACTTGCGGCTCGGCTACTTCATGGATGATTAACAAACTGCTGCGCAATCGTGGCGGTCTGCACAACCGCGTAACGCATCGAATGTTGATTGAACCATTTACGCTTGCCGAATGTGAAGCGTTTTTCAAACATAAAAAAATCGTTTTGGAACGCAAAGATATTGTCGAAAGCTATATGATTTTCGGCGGTATTCCGTTCTATCTCAATATGTTTGAAAAAGGGTTGAGCGTGGCGCAAAATGTGGATAAACTGTGCTTTGGCAAAAAAAGTGAACTCAAAGACGAGTTTTCGCTGCTCTATTCTTCGCTGTTCCGCCACGCCGAAAATTACAAAAAGATAATTACAGCGCTGGCAAAGAAAAAAATGGGGTTAACACGTGCCGAAATCGTTGCCGAAACAAGCTTTGCAAACGGAGGAACGCTCACCAAAATGCTCGAAGAACTCGAACAGTGCAATTTTATTCGCTCGTACAACGCTTTTGAAAAGAAAAATAAAGACAAAATTTTTCAGTTGGTCGATTTTTTTTCGCTTTTTTATCTCAATTTCATGAGAACTGCCAAGCAAAGCGACTCGCATTTTTGGACAAATATAATTGACAATCAGAAACATAAAACTTGGTCGGGTTATGCTTTCGAGCAAGTTTGTATGCAGCATGCGGCACAAATTAGACAAAAACTTGGTATTTCGGGCGTTGTTACCTACTCGGCGGCGTGGCGCAGCAAAAAATCTGACCCTGCCGCACAAATCGACCTCCTCATTGAACGCAATGACGGCATTATCAATATTTGCGAAATGAAGTACGCCAACGACGAGTTTATCATTAACAAAGATTACGATAAAACACTGCGTAACAAGCGGTCTGCGTTCAAAGCCGAAACAAAAACCCGCAAAGCAATACATATTACAGTAGTAACAACTTACGGCGTAAAGCACAATGCTTATTGGAACAATATTCAATCAGAACTAACTATAAATGAGCTGTTTAAGTAGCTAACCAGCTAAATCTAATAAAAAATATCACTTTTAGCTGATTATAAAAGTCTATAATCAGCTAAATATAGTAAAAATTATGTAAATTGCAGGAAATTAAGAATTATGAAAAACACAAGCTCAGCGCCGTCCGTTATGTATAGCGTGCTATACTTGAATGAGAGCAGACGATACTTCGGGCACGTAGTGTTTAGAATCGCCTGTTTCGCCATAGCCTATCTGGTGCCCAATCATCAGAATACGACGTTCTAAACAACGTTTACATTGGTCAGCCTCCTCGTCAATACAAGGTTTATTTTCGTAGAGCAAATATTCGCCGCGATACTTTTGAGGCGTTAAGTTAGGCATGATGACGTTAGCGCCGGCAATGATTGCTTTCTCACGTCCGGCAGGGTCAATCGCCTGCATGGCAGTGGAAGCCGCAATATTTATATCCGGCATCAGCACACGTAATGCAGCAATCATGTTGAGTGTTTTTTCAAATCGCCACAAGAGCGGCATTAACATGTCCCGATATTGATACAACGGCGTTTGCGAATGTTCAATGTACGGTCCCATCCCGATCATATCAATGTCATGATTTTTAAAAAATAATAGGTCATTAGCTAAATCTTCGATGGTTTGAAACGGCAAACCAACCATCACTCCTGAGCCTGTTTGGTAGTCCGTCTCACGCAGCCATTGCAAGGTTTTGACACGATTTTCAAAATCATGAAGGGCGTTATTGGGATGAATTTTGCAGTACAAGTCGGGATTAGACGTCTCGATGCGCAGTAAATAGCGTGTAGCGCCAGCATTACGCCATTGTTGCAGGGTTTCTTTGCTCTGCTCGCCAAGCGACAGCGTGATACCCATACTATGATTTGTGATTTCACCAATCTGTAACAACAATGCAGTTATTTTATCAACAAACGCAGGCGTGCTAATTTCCCCCGACTGTATGACCAACGAGGCATAGCGCTCATTGTACGCATAACGTACCGCATCTAAAACCTCTTCATCACGCATTTGGTAACGCACAACAGCGGTATTTGCACACCGTAACCCACAGTAATAACAGTTTTTGGCACAGATGTTGGAATACTCTATCAAGCCTCTGAAATATACTTTATTGCCAACATTCTGCATCTTTAGTTGTTCGGCGCGTTGTCGTAACAAAAGAGCCTCTGTCCCTTCTGCATTGAGCAGTGTAACAAGGTCGTTTTTTGTTAGAATAGCTTTATCAAGTACGGTATTTACCATGGTCTTCAGTCTCCCCATTCGGCAATCACGGTTTGTCCTCCGAACACAACATCGTCAACCTTCACTTTAATTTTGGCGGAAAGCGGAAGAAAAATATCCACCCGTGATCCAAATTTGATAAATCCCAATTCTTGATTTTGTTGTACGCTATCTTCGGTATTTGCATAACACACAATACGTCGAGCTACAGCGCCGGCAATTTGACGCACTAACAAGGTATTGCCTTCGGGAGTATCAATGACTACGGTTGTACGCTCGTTTAGCACCGATGATTTGGGATGCCATGCAACAAGGTACTTACCTTCGTGATAGCGGAAAAACCGCACGATTCCCGATATAGGATAGCGATTGACGTGGATATTCAACGGCGACATAAACACCGATATCTGTTGCCGTTTATCCTTGAAATATTCCGGTTCTTCAACGGTTTGGATTATAACAACTCTACCATCGGCAGGGCACATAATGCCTTGTTCATTATAGGTAAACTGTCGTGTAGGCATACGGAAAAACCATACGATAACCGCAAAAAGAACCAACAAGAACGTATAAAATACGGCTGCAAACATCCAGTGAAATCCTAGATGTCTTTGAAAAACGTAGCAGCCAATACCCAATCCCGCACAAAGAAGCAGCGTGATGATGATGGTAGAATATCCCTCCCTATGAATGGTAATGCTCACGATATGATAGTTTTAGTTTAATAACGTTAGTGATTTGGGGTTATTGTATTGCAGAAAGTTCTTTTGCCATTGCATCGCGTAAAGAGCGGGCTTCTTCGGCAGCTTTCGTAGCAAAATCGGTACCGGAAGAGGCGTAGAGGATACTTCGCGATGCGTTAACAAGAAGTCCGCAATCCTTAGTCATTCCGTATTTACACACTTCTTGCAGAGAGCCGCCCTGTGCACCGACACCCGGTACAAGCAAAAAATGATTTGGCACAATGCGTCGTACCGTTGTTAGCATTGATGCCTGTGTGGCGCCTACAACATACATCATGGTTTCCGGAGTACCCCATTGCTGCGAGGTTTTTAGGACTTTTTCAAATAATTTATCACCGGTCGCTTTGTCTTCCATGAATTGGAAGTCCGCCGAACCTTTATTGGAGGTCAACGCTAACAAAACTGCCCATTTATCAGGGTAACCAAGAAACGGTTTGACGGAATCTTCCCCCATATAAGGCGCTATCGTAATTGCGTCGAAATTAAACTCTCCTTGTGGGTCTAAGAACGCTTTGGCATAGAGTGTAGCGGTATTGCCAATGTCGCCGCGTTTAGCATCGGCAATGGTCAGTACCTCGAACTGACGAAGATAATCCAGGGTTTTTTTCAAGGCAGATAACCCTGACATTCCTGCGGCTTCGTAGAAAGCGAGATTGGGTTTATAAGCTACGACAAAAGTGTGTGTAGCATCAATAATGGCTCTATTAAACTCAAAAATAGGATCTTCTGTTTGACGAAGATGTATAGGGATTTTTTCAATATCTGTATCCAATCCGACACATAAAAACGACTGTTTTTGACGGATGTGTTGTACAAGTTGTTGTCTGTTCATGGTATAAAGTTTTAATAACCTACGGCTTCTTTAAGTTTTTCGGCATTTTCGGCGAGTTGCAGTGCGTCAATCATGTCTTGAATATCGCCATCCATAAAGGTTTGCAACGAATAGACGGTACAGTTGATACGGTGGTCGGTAATACGGCTTTGCGGGAAATTGTAGGTGCGGACTTTTGCCGAACGGTCGCCGGTAGAGACCATCGTTTTGCGTTTTTTGGATATGTCGTCAAGATATTTCTGATATTCGCGTTCATAAAGTCGGGTACGCAAGATCGTCATGGCTTTTTCGAGGTTTTTGATCTGCGATTTTTCGTCTTGGATAGCCACGACAATGCCCGTAGGGACATGCGTCAAGCGAATAGCGGAGTAGGTTGTATTAACAGACTGTCCGCCGGGACCGGAGGAACAGTAGGTATCTTTACGGATGTCGCTCTGTTTGAGATCTACATCAAACTCATCGGCTTCCGGCAGTACTACGACCGAAGCGGCGGATGTATGGACGCGTCCCATCGTTTCTGTTTCCGGCACACGTTGCACGCGATGTACGCCCGATTCGTATTTCAACAGCCCATAAACACTGTCTCCGCTTACATTAAGGATAATTTCTTTGTAGCCTCCCACCGTACCTTCGGTACAACTGGCAAGCTCCATACGCCAACCCTTGCTATCACAGTATTTTTGGTACATGCGGAATAAATCACCGGCAAAGATACTGGCTTCATCGCCACCGGTACCGGCACGAATCTCAATCACAGCGTTCTTACTATCTTGTGGGTCGGTCGGAATCAACATGAGGCGAATATCTTCTTCCATGGTGTCCCGCTGCTCAAGGAAAGAGGCTAATTCTTCTTTGGCTAACTCCCGAAACTCCTCATCTTTCTCGGTGGCAATCACGTTTTTTGCATTGTCAATGTTAGACACTAAGTTTTTATAGTCGTGATAAGCTTTTACAACAGGTTGTAAGTCTTTGTAATCCTTGCTAATCTTGACAAAACGCTTCATATCAGCCATCACATCAGGCTGATTCATTTGTTGTTCAATATCCAAATAGCGGTTGTAAATCGCTTCCAACTTATCTAACATAATGCTTCATATTTCAAAACTACCCAAAAGATAGCCAAGTAAGACCACTTATTTTGATGCAAAGGTAAGATAATTTTTTGAAATATCCAAAATTTTACGTAACTTTGCCAAGCTTAATAA